>CANHPI010000207.1 GCA_947462425.1 Bacteroidota bacterium | reverse complement strand
TTAACATAAATGCCTTTCTTATTTAACTCTCTTAATGAACGTCCGCTTTTCGTTTGCGGGCTGCAAAAGTACATATACTTTTTATAACCACCAAATTTATTTTAAAAAAAATTAATTATTTCTAAAATAAACTCTCTTAATTCTCTCTCTCTTTCTAACCTATCAATTAACGGGCTGCAAAAATATACATTCTTTAACTAACTACCAAATTTATTTTAAAAAAAATCAATAATTAATTCTCTCAAAAAAAATATAACGCATTCAAATAACGGGCGACAAATTTAATACTTTTTTATCTCTAACAAAAAGTTATTTTAATCTTACGGCACATTAATTAATTTTATAGATGTACGTTGTTTGATTGTCGTTTAAAGGATTTAAAAAATGCATTGTTTTATCAATAAAACTAGGCTCTATAGTTGTTTCATAGTGCAATGAAGGGAAACGTTTTCTGAAAGCGTCTACTCGCTCATTTATGCGTTCTGCCTGCATAAACACAACGTAATTAGGTCTCTCGATAGGTTTACTTTCATTATAAATTGCTAGTAAGCTATCTGGCGTAAATGTTTTAGTGATTCCGAAAACAGATGTCCAATTTTGCAAATAGTATTGTGGAGGCATGGTAAATTCATCTAAATTAGAATCTTCAATTATTAGCCTTACACAATCTTTTTTCTTGGCGATATAACACATGGCCTCTACTCTATTGCGTTTTGAATAGGAAAATGTTAAAACAGGTAATAGGATAAAATTTAAGATGCAGCAAAAAATAATGGTATTTTTAAACCATGGTTTTGATACCCAATTGTATTTACTCATAATTTGATACCCTCCGATAAAACCTAAGATAATAATAAACGGTACTATTGGCAATATAAAACGTTCTTGTTTGTTAGGGAAATAGGTATGAAAAGCGAAGAACAAAAAAGTTGGCCAAAATAACAACGGCTCTTTTTTCCAATTTTTAAAATACCCAACGAATAATAAAATACTTAATGGCGGAATTAATAATCCTAAAATAATTGAGATATACATGTGCCATACATCCACACCATAAACTGTAGCATTATCAATATTATACTGAACATAAGCCATAAACTCAACAAATGGTTTTCCCCACACATAAATATCTGTAACACCTAAAGTGATAAATGCAGTTACTAAAAAACCTAAAACAATTACCACTAAATTTTTAAAAGGTACACGAAGTAACAATAACGCTAATCCAAGGCCTGCCGAAAATATAACTGTTTGAAACCTTACAGAAAAAGCTAATGCCAGCATAACACCCACTAAAATTGAATCTTTTATTGTAAGCTTATTGTCATTTTTTATAACTAACCATGTTGCAATAACCATTGGAGGAATACAAGCTATTTCTACTAAATTACGAACACTTAAAAAGGGAAAAAACCAATATAATGCGAGTGCAACACCAACCCAGGATGCTACTTTTAAATTAGATTTTTTATACGCTATTTTAAATCCAAAATATATAATTAACAAAGACCAAAGTGCGTGCAATAATCTTATCAAATATAGTTTTCCTTGGGGATCCGTTAATCCTAAGATGGTTTGAAACTTTAATAATAAAAAATGAATTCCCACATAAAAATAAGGATGCCCTTGTGGTTGGCGTGTAGGATCTAATTCAGCGGGAAGCCAGTCGTTATAATCTGTACCATCAACCCATGACTGAGCGGCTTCCAATACTAAAAAATGATCATCGAAAAAACCAAAACCTTTTGAAAAGATGGTTGCTAATAAGCGAACTATTAACCCCGCAAAAAGGGCAAATCTTAATGGATGGATGTTATAATAATTTTTAAAAAAATCTATCATTATTTTTGGGCTTTTTTATAAAGGTAAAAGGCAACAAACGAAAAAACAATATTTGGAATCCACACAGCAATCATTGGTTGCGCTAAACCGGATGTAGCAAATGTTGTTGAAATATGCATGAACAATATATATACACAACTCAAAACTAAGCCCAAAGCTATATGAAGCCCAACACCGCCTCTGATTTTACGAGAGGATATAGATACACCGATTATGGTTAAAATAAAGGTTGCAAAAGGAAAAGCTGTTCGTTTATACATTTCAACTTCAAAAAACTCAATTCTACTCGACCCTTTTTCTTTTTCTTTAATAATAAAATCTCTTAATTCAAAATAGGGAAGCACCTCAATTTTACTTTGAAATCGAATCATATCTTTCGGAAAAAAATCAATCCTTATTTTTTTGGTTGGAAAAAACCTATGTGTCTCTTTAAAAATATGATTTGGCATTCCCTGCTTAGCTGAATCTATTGGCAAGTAAACCAAATCTCTTTCAAATACATTTACCAAATCCCAGATATTATTGATACTGTCCCACCTCATTGATTCAGCTTTTAACATACTTATTTGCTTGTTATTAGCCACTTTTTCAATTGAAATCTGACTAGCCGAATTTGAAAAATTATCATAATCAGCCATATACAAGGTAGTACCTGGTGCTATTTGCTTGTGTATATTTCTTTCTTCGGTATTATAACCTTCATTAATATATTTATCCTCAAAACCAATTCTAACTCTATTAGATTTTGGAATAATAAAATGGTTTAATATTAATGACATACCTGTTATCAAAGCTGCACCAATCATGTATGGCCTTAAAATTCTCTTAAAACTTGTGCCGCTTGATAAAATAGCTACAAATTCAGTTTTATAGGCCATTTTTGAAGTAAATAAAATGACAGAAATAAAAGTAAATAAAGGGCTAAATAAATTACCATAATATGGAATGAAATTTAAATAGTGCTCAAAAATAATTTCTTTCAGTGGAATTTTTTCGGAAATAAAATTTGATAATTTTTCAGAGATATCAAATACGATAAAAATACAAAGCATTAAAGAAATAGAGAAAAAGAACGTTCCTATAAATCGCTTCAATATATATTTATCAAGTATTTTAAGCATAATTGAGTTTGCTATGATTCGGCTCAGGCTGAAAAATTAAATTTACAACCGAACGGCTAATTGTTTAACCATTCTATTTTTCCAATCGTAAAAAGTACCATCCATAATTCTATTTCTAGCCTCTGTTACTAGCCATAAATAAAAGGCTAAATTATGAATACTGGCAATTTGCGCTGCTAAAAACTCCCCACACACTAATAAATGCCTTAAATATGCTTTAGTGTAAGCACTATCAACATAGCTAGTTCCATTTATATCTAATGGGGAAAAATCGTTTTTCCATTTTTCATTTTTAATATTAATAATTCCATTTTGAGTAAACAACAATCCATGACGCGCATTACGAGTAGGCATTACGCAATCAAACATATCAACACCCAATGCAATACTTTCCAAAATATTAACCGGTGTGCCAACTCCCATTAAATAACGCGGTTTATCTGCTGGTAATATATCACAAACAACTTCAGTCATTGCATACATATCTTCAGCTGGCTCTCCTACAGATAAACCACCAATGGCATTACCTTCTGCATTTTTAGAGGCAATATATTCGGCAGATTGCATGCGTAAATCTTTATACACGGAACCTTGAACAATAGGAAATAAGGCTTGAGAATAACCATATTTTGGTTCCGTTTCATTAAATCGTGAAATACATCGATCCAACCAGCGATGCGTTAGACCTAATGAGTTTTTAGCATATTTATAATCGCAGGGATAAGGCGTACATTCATCAAAAGCCATCATGATATCTGCACCAATAATACGTTCGATATCCATTACACGCTCGGGTGTAAATAAATGTTTACTACCATCAATGTGAGATTTAAAAGTAGCACCTTCTTCGGTTAATTTACGAGAATTAGCCAATGAAAAAACTTGATAACCTCCACTATCTGTTAATAATGGCTTTTCCCATCCATTAAATTTATGTAATCCCCCAGCACTTTCTAAAACTTCTAAGCCCGGACGTAAATATAAATGATACGTATTTCCTAAAATAATTTGAGCTTTTATGTCATCTCTCAATTCGCGTTGATGCACTGCCTTTACAGTAGCTGCTGTACCAACAGGCATGAATATAGGAGTTTGTATTTGACCATGGTCGGTATCAATAACACCTACCCTGGCTTTTGACTGTTTATCTTTGTGAAGAAGTGAAAATTTCAATTGTTATTTTTTAGAGCATAAAGATACATTTTTTTGTAGTGTAGTCTTTTGATTGTAAAATTTTTACCACTTATTAGCAAAAAGCTACCAGATACAAAGTTAAAATATAAAGTTCTGTTAAAACGTTTGTTTTGGCATAAGCATTGAAACTGTTATTTCAAATAATTAAAAAAAATCATGAAAACCTCTATTAAAACCTTAACTACTATTTGTACAGTAATTATTAGTTTAAGTTTATCTGCACAAAGAAACCATAATGCCGATAGTAAAAATCCGAAGCAACAAAATAATCCTCAACCGGATCAAAACAATAATCAAAACAGCCGCCATAATAACAATCATGTTTGGTCATTAAACCAACATCACGGTGTCGGAAACTGGGGAGGAGTGACAGTTCAAATTGGATCTTATCCAAACCATTATGGATATAACTATGGATACAATAATAACTTTTACAACACAAAAAAAGCTGCTAGAAACTCAATCCGCCAAGCAGCTCAAGTTATTGGACAAGCTTTACAGTATAGTGATTGGAATGACACCTACTCTCCTTGGTTAGCAAAAGCTGTTAGACACCAACAATATGCAAAGCAATTGTACTTTTGGGGAGATTATGTAGGCTCTTTAAATCATGCAGAACGCGCCGGTTTTTTAG
Organism: Bacteroidota bacterium; assembly: GCA_947462425.1. The sequence continues at coordinate 670 of CANHPI010000207.1, read as the reverse complement.
CTTGGAATACCTTGAGTTATTTTCATAATTCGTTTGGATTTGATGATGGATTTGCAGGAGGTAATCATCCTAACCCATATAGCGACCCGAACAATCCATATTACAAACAAAATAATTCAAACAATCAAGCAAATACAAGTTCAGATGAAGATTTTGTTTACAGAAAAGGTTCGCCCGATAAAACAATTGAAAATAGCGGTACAACAAAAAAAGAAGTACATCCTAATCCTGAACAAATAATAAATATAACAGAATTAGATGGTTCTTTACCTCAAAGTAAATTAAATGATAAAGAACTTTTAAAAACTAATATGAAAGATTTGGATATTGAGTAAAAACTTAATTCTTAAAAAATAAGTCCGGCAAAATATATTGTCGGGCTTATTTATTTATATTTAACCCATGTTACAAAAATTACCTAATACATTACTGGCAATACTTAGCGGACTTTTATTTAGCGCTGGATGGTTTTCGCCATTCACTATTTTTATTTTTTTGGCATTGGTTCCATTGCTAGTTCTGCAAGACAAGATTTCAAATGAAGGAGCATCTTCTCGAAAAAAATTAAAAATAATTGGATTTACCTATCTCGCTTTTTTTATTTGGAATATTTGCGTTACGTGGTGGATAAGTTATGCATCTTTTGGAGGCGCTGCTATGGCTATTATTT
>CANHPI010000206.1 GCA_947462425.1 Bacteroidota bacterium | reverse complement strand
TAGTTTGTCATTATTTTTATATTTAATTAGATTAAGAAACTTAATTGACAAACGAATGTACAAATTTTTACTTTAAATTACGTAAATAACAAAATGTTGGTGTTATTACCAACCTTTATTTTTACATCAGTTAATGGAACGCGGATGACACTGATAAAGTGGATGACACGGATAATTAAGATTTTAAGATGAAATCATTTGTAATCCTATTAAATCAGAGGTATCAGCGTTCTATTTTATGAATAGTTACAAATCCACAACAACAGAAAGATGATTGAATTTAAAATTGCTAGAACCCTTTTTTAAAAAGTAGCCCCAATTGTCATTGTTAACTGACCTGTAAAAAAGTGGTGGTTAGCTTTACCATTGCCTTTTCCTAAAACCAAAACATTTCGGTAATCAGCAAAAGAACCTTTACCCATAAATTCAAAAACGCCATTTTTTAAAAATTCCAATCTAAATCCAGATTCTAAACCAACTATCCAACCTGCCATGTGCCATTTATTGTTTAAGCGGGTTCCTTGCATTCTAACATCAGTTCTTGGGTAAACAATACCTGCGCCAGGTTTCACAACAAAACCTACATTAAAATTTTTAGAGGGTTGATATAACTTCCATCTCTTAATAAAATTTAACATCCAAAAATTAGCACCATCAGTATGTTCAAAATGTAAAAAATTATCAGGATCTAAAATAGTGTCTTTGTCAATATAATTGCCATTAAAATCACCTTTGATATGAACTTTTTGGTAGTTTGTTACAACATATTTTGTGTGATCATAATTTAATTCAATACCAAAATCTTTTTTATTATTAAAATAATAACCTGCCCTCATTACAAACTGTGGGATGGTAATATTTACAACATCTTTTATTTGATTAAAGTCTGGTCTATCTTTAGCTTCAGCATTATAAATTGTAAAATCATAATTATGATATTTACCTGTTTCTGGATAATAGGTATTTGAACGGTTTTCGAAATGTATATCACTCTTACTATAGGTGGCACGAGTATAACCCCACATTAAATAAATATTTCCTTTTTTCAATCTTTTTGATTCAGAAGGAATTGAAGAAATTTCAGTTTGAGAAAAGGAGACTAGATACAATAAATAAAAAAATAAAAATGCAATGAGCTTCATCATATATGTGTAATAAATTCGGCACAAAGATAGCGATTATTGTTTTCCAAATTTATGATAATTCTCAGATAAGTATCTAAAAATGGCTCAGCAAAACTTGGCCATTCAATAAATAAATAATTACCAGATAAAATATATTCTTCAAATCCCAACTCAAATAATTCTTCGGCTGATTTTAATCTGTATAAATCAAAATGAAATATTTCTAAATTTGAATCAGTATGATATTCATTTACAATTGAATAAGTTGGACTACTCATAGTATCAATTACACCCAAATGATTGCACAATGATTTTATAAAAGTTGTTTTTCCAGCACCCATTGGCGCATCAAATAAAAATACTCGCTGATTTTTAGCAAACTCAATTAGTTGTTTTGCGGCTTCTTTATGAAGAGAAATATCCGAAATGTCAATTCTTATTGATTGCATAGAAATTCAATCATCTTAACTAAATTTATAAAATATGTTTTTTTGTCCACTTTTTGTTTTTCTTTACTAATTATATCAAAAATAAACCAGTTGTTTTTATTAACAACTAAAGCTTTATTTTTCCTTAAATAATAAAAATCATTTCCATCTAATTTATATAATTCATTTGAATCAGAATTTTTAATTATAAAAAATTCACTTGAGTCGTATGATTTCATAACATGAATATTTTTTGAAGAAAATACAATGTGCTTACTATCAGCGTATATTAATTTACCTTTACAATCATAAACATCATCATTTAATTTATTATTGTAAACAGCACTGCAGCAGTATATTGAGGTATCTTCAATATTAATAGCAATTTCGTGGTATTTGCACTTAATCACTTCTAATCCATTAGAATCAATTAATCCATTTATTCTTATTGTTTTTTTTTCAAATTCAATATTATTTTCTGTTTCAAAATAACCACGTATTTTTGAATCTTTAATATTATCAAAACCAACGGATAATTGTTGTCCTTTTTTGTTAAAAAGATGCAATTTATTTTGAAATAAAATTTTAAAATAGTTTGAGGAATCCTGATAATTGTATTGTAATTCTTGCTGATTAGGAAAAGTAATCATACTATCCGGGAATTGCTCTGATAGTAATTTTATTTTTTGATTCTTTTGATTAATATAAAAATAATCTAAAGCAACAATTTCTTCTCCAGTTAAAGGATTTACCTCTTTTTTAAATTCACTTTTATTTGCAACTAAAGCTATTTGATTAGTTTTATCAAAACCATATGCCGTATCATATTCTGGTTTAATAATTATGGTTTGACCTTTTTTAAACCCCCATTTTTTATTTTCAGAAAATAGTAAGAGCGATTGCGAAACCACCAATGTTTTAAAAAAGACAAATACGATTATAAATAAAAGAGATTTGATATGATTATAAAGTAAATTAATAATAAATATAAAGAATCTATTTTAACACAACGCCTTTAAATCTGATTTTTTGAGATGCAGGATTGGCATTTGAAACTATTTCCACCACTCTATCTTGTCTATCGTAAACAGATTTTGTATCAAAACTAACAATTATTTTAGCGCTTTCATTTGGCATTATTGGTTGCTTAGGAAAGTCAACACTAGTGCAAGAACACTCAACTTTTGTTTTAGTAATTAATAATGGATGATTACCAGAATTTATAAAATCATATTGAATTTTAACGACGTCTCCTTTTTTTACAAATCCAAAACTTTGTTTAGTATCTAAAAATTTTAGTTGAGGTTGTGCATAGCAAATCATGCCTGTTAAAAACAAAATGAAACAAAAAACCCTTCCATTTCTGAAAGGGTTTTTAATACTATTATTTAATTTATTTAGCATCTGGCGTTGCTGGTGCAATTGGCGCAGCTTCAACTACTCCTTTAATTTTAACTAATTTACTTGGTTCTTTTGAGTTAGATGTAATAGTTACATTTTTCTCAAACGGACCAGGGCGTTTTGTATCATATTTTACTTTGATACTAGCCGTTTTTCCTGGTAAAATTGGTTCTTGAGGCCAACCCGGTTTACCATCAATAGTAGTTGCTGTACAACCACATTGTCCTTGAACATTTGAAATAGTTAATGGAGATTTTCCTATATTTTTAATTTTAAACTCTCTAACACCATTTGCGTCAAATTTAACAGTTCCATAATCTAAAACTTCGGCATCAAATTTCATTTCAGCTGCGTTAGGATCAATACTTGGAACTACAGAACCATTTTCTTGGGCGTTTGCAGAAAATCCTATTGTAAAGAATAATGCTGCGGCTGCTAATACTTTTTTCATTTTTTTAGTTTTATATGTTTAATTATTTTTTCTCTAATGGAGCTCCTTGAGAAGGTTGTGATTGAGGAAACGCTTCTTCAACAGGTTTGGCTGCAATGTTACCTTTTATTTGTAACGTTTGAGTTCCTGATTTTGCATTTGATTGAACAGAAACTGATTTGCTAATAGGTCCTACTCTATTAGAATCGTATTTTACTTTAATTTCGCCTGATTTACCTGGTAAAATTGGGTCTTTTGGACATTGAGGTACTGTGCAACCGCAAGAACCTTGACACATTGTAATAATTAAGGGCTCTTTACCTGTATTTTTAAATTTAAAGACGCATTCACCATTATCACCTTGTGTAATGTTTCCGTAATCATGAACCATTTTATCAAATTTGATATCTGCTAAACTTGTAGGGGCAACAGATGCTGTTGTAGCAGCTCCATGGTTATGACCATCATTTGCACTATGTTCTTGAGAAAAAGATACTACGCTTAAGGAAGCTACAAAACCTAGAGTAAAAATTAATTTTTTCATTTTTATTATTTGTTATATTGTTTACGTTTAAAAATTATTCTAATATCGTGCCATAAAGATACTATGCATATGCAATAGTATGATTATTTTTGCGAAATTTAACAAAATTTTTAATACTATAGATGGAAATCGCTAAAACATATAATTCTGCTCAGGCAGAACAAACTTGGTACCAGTATTGGTTAGATAATAAATTCTTTAAATCTATACCAGATCACAGAACACCTTACACCATTGTTATCCCACCGCCCAATGTTACAGGAGTTTTACACATGGGGCACATGTTAAATAATACCATTCAGGATGTATTGATTCGTCGTGCACGAATGTTAGGTTTTAATGCGTGTTGGGTGCCGGGGACAGACCATGCCAGCATTGCTACTGAAGCAAAGGTAGTTGCTTTATTAAAGGAACAAGGAATTAACAAAGCTGATTTAAGCCGCGAAGATTTTTTAAAACATGCTTGGGGATGGAAAGAAAAATACGGTGGTATAATTTTGGAACAATTAAAAAAGCTAGGAGCTAGTTGCGATTGGGATAGAACACGTTTTACCATGCAGGAAGACATGAGCGAATCTGTAATTGATGTTTTTATTGATTTATATAATAAAGGACAAATTTATAGAGGGGTTCGTATGGTTAACTGGGATCCTCAAGGCTTAACCGCAGTTAGCGATGAAGAGGTAATCTACAAAGAAGCTCAAAGTAAATTAGTTTACGTTAAATATCAAATCGAAGGTTCTGAGGAATTCATGACAATTGCAACCACTCGTCCCGAAACCATTATGGGAGATACTGCAATTTGTGTAAATCCAACGGATGAACGTTATACTCATTTAAAAGGAAAAAAAGTAATTGTTCCAATTGTAAACCGTGTGGTTCCTATTATTTTTGACGAATATGTTGATAAAGAATTTGGAACAGGTACATTGAAAGTAACGCCTGCACATGACATAAATGACTTTAATTTAGGACAAAAACATAAATTACAAACCATTGATGTTTTAACACAAGATGGTAAAATTAGTGAAGCTGCCGGAGCTTATGTAGGCTTAGATCGTTTTGCATGCCGTAAACAAATTATTAAAGATTTAGAAGAACTAGGTTTAGTTTCTAAAATTGAAGATATCAAAAATAAAGTTGGATACAGCGAACGTACAAATGCCGTTATAGAACCACGTTTAAGTATGCAGTGGTTTTTAAAAATGGAAGACATTAGTAAACCAGCTTTAGACAATGTTTTGAATGGAGAAATAAAATTAATACCTGAAAAGTTTATTAATACCTACAAACACTGGATGGAAAATGTACACGATTGGTGCATTAGCCGTCAGTTATGGTGGGGACAACGAATTCCAGCTTGGTATGATGGGCAAGGAAATACCGTTGTAGCGAAAGATATCAATGAGGCATTTGAGAAATTAAAAATTGAAAATGGAACATTGAAAATTGAAAAAGTTTCTCAAGACGAAGATGTTTTGGATACGTGGTTCTCATCGTGGTTGTGGCCAATTACTGTATTTGATCCTGCTGTTATTAGAAATGGAAAAGCAAATGCTAATGAAGATT
>CANHPI010000205.1 GCA_947462425.1 Bacteroidota bacterium | reverse complement strand
TACATAAAACATCTTTTTTATTGAAAGTTAACGTTAACGCCGTTGGTTGGGTTATTGTAAATGAATTTGAAGCCGTGCAACCATTACCATCGGTAATATTTACAGTATAATTATCTGCACATAAATTAGTAGGATCTTCCCCGGCACCAGCTGGAGACCAAATAAAAGAATAAGGTAAAGTTCCGCCTGAAGGAGCAAGATTTATAGACGCTGTGCATGATGCATTGCACGCATCGTTCGTTACAACCCCGGTTGAAGCTAATTGCAACGGCTCAATAATATTAACAGTTTGATTAGTTACACAACTATTTGCATCAGTAATTACTGGAGTAGTAATACCAGAGCATAATCCTGAAAGCGTGAAAATATTTCCTGCAATTAAGTTTCCATCCACATTAAAGGGAGCTGAGCCCGAAATATTAAGAGTTGCTGCGCCGGTGCAGTTTCCAAAACACGCTATAGAATTTGAAACAACCGTTACTGTTGGACCCGTAGGATTATTTAATGTTGCAACAATTGTTTGAGTGCAACCTGCTGCATCACTTATACTCAATGAATATACTCCTGACGAAATATTTTGCAATGGATTTGCATTACTATTTCCTGGCGACCAAGTAAAAGTATAACCAGGTAATCCACCACTAATAACTGCAGAAATTGATCCATCAGCTAAGACGCAAGTGCTAGGATTACTCGGTGAAAATGTTGCTGTAATAAGATCGTTTTCAATAATAGTAATAACTTCTGTTTTAAAACAGTTGTTTATATCAGTTACAGTTACGGTGTAATCGCCTGCACACAATCCAGAAACTGTAGATGTTGTTTGTCCTCCTGGAAGCCACAAATAACTCAGTATTCCAGTACCTCCTCCGCCAATTGCGCTAGCATTACCATTGCACGCTCCATTACAATTTATATCCGTTTTATTAACTGTTAATGACAGAGCTGACGGATTTATAAAATTAACGGTATTTGTACTCGAACAACCCACAGCATCAGTAACCATAACCGTATGTGTTCCTGAACATAAGCCAGTTGCCGTTTGAGTATTTTGAATTGGTGACCCTGCTAATGGAGGCGTCCAAGTGAAAGTATAAGCACCAGTTCCGCCTGAAGGATTTACTGCTGCTATTGCATTGCAGTCTCCGTTGCATGACAAGGTACTTCCGCTGGTTGTAATTAAACTAATAACCGTTTGATTTATTTGAACAGTTTGTGTGGCAACACATCCTGCATTATCCTGCACTGTTAGTGTTTGAATACCAACACACAAATTATTTGCAGTTATATTATTTTGGCCGCCGGGAGCCCATGAATACGTATATGGTAAAGTACCACCATTGCCATTAGCAGTTGCTGAACCAATACAAACATTACAGCTTGGTTGCACGTTACCAATTGAAACCGTTAATACTGTTGGCTGAGTAACACTTGCTGCAATGTTAGCAATACAACCTAATGCATCAGTAACTACCACAACATAATTTCCAGCGCATAGGTTAGTTGCTGTAGCGGTTGTTTGTGGTGGTGTTGAATTCCAATTATAAAAATATCCGGCAGTGCCTCCATTTGCAATAACAGAAACTGAACCATTGCATGAACCTGCACAAGTTGTTGTGCCGTTTGTTTTTGTTAAGGTTAATGCAGGAGGTGTTATTATTGCAACAGTTTTAGTTTTTATACAACCATTAAAATCTGTCACCGTTGCTGTATAATTACCTTGGCATAAATTAGAAATAATATTCCCCGTACTTCCATTATTTAAACTGATAGTATAGTTTGGGGTTCCGCCACTAACCGAAGTGGTTAGAATACCCGTACACTGCCCATTACAATTTGGATTTGTAGGAACAATACTAATACTTAAGTCGGCTACAGGAGCTACAGTAACTGTGGCTGATGCTTTACACCCTTGAGCATCTGTTACTGTTGAAGATTGAACGCCGGCACATTGATTAATAAGCGATGATCCTGTGCTGCTGGAAGGACTCCAAATAAAAGTATAACCTGGAGTTCCCCCATTTACAACAGTTGAAATAGTAGCATTACATTGATTAAAACAACTGATACTACTAGTATTTAATGCTAATGTAATGGGGTTTGGTTGAGCTAAATTAATAGTTTGCGTTTTCGAACAGTTCAACGCATCCTTAACAGTTAATGTGTATGATCCAGCGCATAAATTAGTGTATGGAGGATTTGAAGTTAAAGTAGCGCTTGTAGACTGAAGCGTGAAAGTATATGGGCCTTGTCCGCCAGAAGGTGTTGAATTTATTGAACCGCTGCAAACTGCATTACACGAAAGAGATGTGCTCGTTACCCCTAAAGTAATAATTAATGGTTGTGTAATAATGAAGGTTTGCGTTTTGGGGCATCCATTTGCATCCTTTGCGTTTAAAGAATAAGTGTTAGGGCATAAGCCTGATGCATTTGGCGTTCCTTGACCAACTATAGCGGGAACAGTTGGCGACCAAGTGTATGTGTATGGCGCTAAACCACCAAGCATTGTAGCATTGGCTGTGCCATTACAAGATCCATTACAGGTTATATCTGTTTTTGTAATTGTTAATGTTGTAGCAGGAGGTTGAGTAATAGTTAAAGAGTTGGTATATTTACATAAAGCTGCATCGGTAATTGTATAAGAATAAACTCCTGCACATAAGCTGGTTATTAAAGACACTGAAGGAACAGCTAAAGGCGACCATAAATAAGTATATGCACCTGTGCCTCCGCTTGGGTTTAAATTTATAGCTCCATTGCAAACACCATTACAAACAACGTCTGTATGAGTTGGGGTAGCTGTTAGTGTAGGTGGAGTAGTAATTTCAACAGTTGTAGTTTTAATACAATTTCCATTATTAGAAACAATACAAGTATAAATACCTGCACATAAATTTGAAGCTAATGCAGCGTTACCTCCTGATGGCGACCATGAATATGTAAATGCTCCTGATCCTCCAATTGCAGTAACCGAAGCTGTTCCATCACATAAAGCTCCACAAACTAAGTTTGTTTTTGTAACTGTTAATGTTATGGCTGGAGGTTGAGTAATAGTTGTGGAAAAAGTTGCGGAACAGGTTTTACTATCTGTAACAGTCATAGTAACAATGCCAGGACATAAATTACTAATGGATGATGAGGTAGAAGTTGAAGGAGAAGATGACGCTGAAATCCATGAAAAAGTATATGGGCTAGTTCCGCCAAAAGGTGAAACACTCGCGGAACCATTACAATTAGAATTACAAGTGACACTGCTACTCGAACCATTAGGTATTAAAGAGGGAGGTTGAGTTAAATTAGCCGTAAATGACTCAACACATCCGTTAATGTTAGTGGTTATAACCGAATACGAACCGGCACATAAATTTTTTAAAGTATCATTTCCTGTAATGCCAGTATGAGAAACGCCATTGCTCCAATCTGCAGTAATTGGTAAAGCCGTTGGAAACGTTGGTTTCAAAATTAATTTTCCATCACAAGAACCAAAACAAGAAGGCAATATAGATGCAAACGTTATATTTGAAGCAGGAGGATTTCCCACAGCAACTAATACCCCGCCGTTTTCAGAAGCGCTATTTGTTATAGAAACCGCATAAGCATTTGAGCAACCGCATATACCTGTAATGGTGTAAGAAGGACCAACAACCCCATTAATAGATATATTTGGAGTACTACAATTTGCCCCAACAAAAATATCAAACGGAGGATTTGTACAACCTGATAAATCTATAACAATAGCACCATCACAAGCGCCTGAACATTTTGGTAAAACACTAAAAGCAGGCGGAAAACATCCAGCCAATGGCCTTAAAACTAAGCCATTAATTGAATTTAAATAATTTAAATTAGTTAATGATAACTTCGATTTATCGGTAACAAATGTTGAAGTGTTAATTGAGTTTGCAGTAATTACTGAATTAGCTTGTCTGTTGATTTTTTTTGATTGAATAGAAACTTTGTCTAAATAAAAATTATTGTTAGAAAAATTAATTTCGTCAACAAAAATATAGGAATTTCTTAAGGTAAAATTGCCAGTTAATGATAATGATTTTGTTGTGGAAAACATTCCTAACTCAACATCCGAATTGGCACTTAAAAAAATATCGTTTGTAAATTTATTATGCGAAAATTGATAATTTACAGTTGATTTTGGATTTAAATTAATCTTTCCGTTCAACTTAAAAAAGAAATGTTCATTTAGATTTACCCCACCGTTAATAGTTAAATCAACATTTGGCGAGCCTACAACATCAATATTAAAATAAGTGTTTTGTGAAGTAATGGTTTTGAAATTAAAACTATGTAATGCATGTATTGTAAAGCTACTTGTTGATGAATTATTGTCGAAAATAACATTTTCATTGGAGGAGGGTATAGTAGTGGTTGGAGCACCTCCACTTGTTTTAGACCAATGATTTAAATCATTCCAATATCCAGAACCACCAACCCAGTAATAAGTTTGAGCATTTAAACAACTAGTTCCAATTAGAACAATAAATAGTAATAATCTACTCAACATAACGATTTTAATCTTATACGAATTTAAAATAGTTTCGGTTTCCAAATTTAGGAAAATAAGACTAATATTAACAATTCTATTGTGTGAAACCGTATATGTAAGATTAAACTTAAAATAATATTTTATGAGTAATAAAAATCCATTAAATACATGGCAGACTCTTTCTTCGGAACTAGTTTATGAATCTGCCTGGATTGCTGTTAACAAACATCAAACTATTAATCCCGCGGGCAATCCGGCAGTTTATAGTGTAGTTAATTTTAAAAATTTAGCTATCGGTATTTTGCCATTAAGTGCTGATGGTTATACTTGGTTAGTAGGGCAGTGGCGATATCCGTTAAATGCGTATAGTTGGGAAATTCCAGAAGGTGGTGGTCCATTAGGCGAGGCGCCTATTGAAACTGCAGTCCGAGAATTAAAAGAAGAAACGGGTATTGTAGCTAAAAAGTTTGAAGAAATTATGCAATTACACCTAAGTAATTCAGCAACAGACGAACATGCTTTTATATTTTTAGCTACTGAATTATCATTTGAAGAAGCAGAACCGGAAGAAACAGAAGATTTAAAAGTAAAAAAAGTTCATATTAATGAAGCATTTGAAATGGTAATGCATGGAGAAATAACAGACGCCATAAGTGTAGCAGCTATTTTTAAAGTTAAGTATTTAATTGATAATGGTAAGTTGAAGATTTAAAAATTTATCGATTGCCTATAAAAGTTTATTTTAGAAGTTACTAATGTATGAGTGGCTCGCAAAAAAACTCTCTCAAAATATTTTTACCAACCTGCTATTTCCCAGTTTCCTTGAGAACGCATGACTTGTTCAATAATATCTCGTGCACAACCTTCACCACCATTTCTATTTGAAATATAAATTGATATTTCTTTTATTTCATGTGCTGAATTATTAGGGCATGAAGCTATTCCTACTCTTTGCATCACTTCATAATCAGGTAAATCATCACCCATGTATAAAATTTCTTCTTCGTTTAAGCTATGTTCATTAATATAATCTTTATAGC
>CANHPI010000204.1 GCA_947462425.1 Bacteroidota bacterium | reverse complement strand
CTAGAGTTTAATGAAAGGGAAAACTAACATAATAAACCGTTAAGTTCAACTTTAATTGTTCTGAAAAATATTTTTTTAAAAAAAACTGAAAATCAAAAGTTGAGTCTAGAAACAACTATAAAAACGGGGAGAATTCTGAAAAACCATAAGAGTAAGAATAAACTATAAATTTAAAAAAATGAAAACAGAAAATGTTATTTTAATGCAAATGGCAAGAGAATCTCTAAAAGGAAAATGGGGATTAGCTATCGGAACATTAATTGTTTATTTCTTAATCGCTACGACACTACAAATTATTCCAATTGTTGGACCAATTGCATCGTTAATAATTTCAGGGCCATTTGCTTTAGGTCTTGCTACTTTTTCGTTATCCATTTCAAGGGACCAAGATCCTAAACTAGAAAAAATATTTCAAGGTTTTAATAATTTTGGAACAGCATTAGGTGCTTATCTATTAATGCTTTTGTTTATTTTATTATGGACACTTTTACTTATAATACCTGGAATTATTGCAGCCATATCTTATTCAATGACATTTTACATATTAGCAGATGATAATTCAATTGGTGCAATGGATGCAATTAACAAAAGTAAAAAGATGATGAATGGTTACAAATGGAAATATTTTTGTTTAGGGTTGAGATTTATAGGCTGGACATTACTTTGTGTTTTAACATTAGGAATAGGCTTTTTATGGCTTATGCCTTACATGCAAGTTAGTATGGCGAAATTTTATGATGATGTAAAAGCAAACTCACTAACATCTGAAAATATTTAAACCTAAGCTTATATAAACTTTAGAATTAATTTAGTTAAAATATATGCACTTGTAAAAACTTGTCCCTTCGGGGACATTTTTATTATATTTAGTAAAGTCTTATTGCAAACCTAATATTCGTAAGGCATTAAACCTTTATTTGAAAGTAAAACTATACAACAATTATAAGTTTCCATAGGTATTTCTATTTTTTTCGTTATCAATTTTAATAATCAAAGACGCGAAAACGAAAAATTATATAAATTTAAACAAGTAAAATAATGATATATGAACACATTAAATTGTACCATTTATCAACCTCTATTTTAAATAATATTAAATTTTAACTTTATTGAAAACACAACAATTCATTGATGAAACATGTAATACAAAGATAAAAGTTCTAAAAAAATTTAAATAGTATCATCGTCTTGAGAAAGAAGATTTGCATTTAAGTTTTTTTCTTTTTCTCTATCCTTGTTTTCTTTCTCTTGCTCTTTTTCTTCAGCAATATCTTTTTCAAAAGGACGTTTTCCAAAAATTGTTTCCAAATCTTCTTTAAAAATAACTTCTTTTTCTAATAACTTCTCGGCTAATAAATTTAATTTTTCTTTGTTAGCTAATAATATTGCTTTTGTTCGAGCATAAGCAATATCTATCATTTTTTTAACTTCTTCGTCAATTATTCTTGCTGTGTTTTCACTATAGGGTTTGTTAAAACTATATTCGCTTTGACCTGAACTATCATAATAACTTACGTTCCCAATTTTATCATTTAAGCCATAGTAAACAATACTAGCGTATGCCTGACGAGTGATTTTTTCTAAATCACTCAACGCACCAGTTGAAATTTTACCAAAAATAATTTCCTCAGCAGCTCTTCCTCCTAATGTAGCGCACATTTCGTCAACTATTTGTTCAGTGGTTGTAATTTGTCGCTCTTCAGGCAAATACCATGCAGCCCCTAATGACTTTCCACGAGGCACAATGGTTACTTTAATTAAAGGTGAGGCATGTTCACACATCCAGCTAACTGTAGCATGTCCTGCTTCGTGAAAAGCAATTACTCGTTTTTCTGAAGGAGTGATTATTTTATTTTTCTTTTCTAAACCAGCTATTATTCTATCTACTGCATCTAAAAAATCTTGTTTTGTTACTTGTTTTTTGTTGGCACGAGCTGCAATTAAAGCTGCTTCATTACAAATATTAGCAATATCAGCTCCACTAAATCCGGGGGTTTGTTTCGCTAAAAAATCGATATCAACAGTAGTATCCGTTTTAATTTTCTTTAAATGCACTTGAAATATTTCTTTTCTTTCAAATACATCTGGCATATCAACATAAATTTGTCTATCAAAACGTCCTGCTCGCATTAATGCTCTATCTAAAATATCAGCACGGTTTGTTGCTGCTAATAAAATAACACCACTATTTGTTCCAAAACCATCCATTTCAGTTAATAACTGATTTAAAGTATTTTCACGTTCATCATTTCCACCTGCAGCTGCATTTTTACCACGCGCTCTGCCAATTGCATCAATTTCATCAATAAAAATAATACATGGTGCTTTTTCTTTAGCTTGTTTAAATAAATCACGTACACGAGAGGCACCAACACCTACAAACATTTCTACAAAGTCGGAACCTGATAAAGAAAAGAAAGGTACTTTTGCTTCACCTGCAACTGCTTTCGCTAATAAGGTTTTGCCAGTTCCTGGAGGACCAACCAATAAAGCTCCCTTAGGAATTTTAGCGCCTAAATCGGTATATTTTTTTGGATTTTTAAGAAAATCAACGATTTCCATCACTTCAATTTTTGCACCATCCAAACCAGCAACATCATTAAACGTAACGTTTACATTTGAATCTTTATCAAAAAGTACAGCTTTAGATTTACCGATATTAAATATTTGACCAGCGCCACCACTTCCTCCACCGCCCATTCTTCGCATCATAACAATCCATAAAATAACCATGATGGCAATTGGTAGCATCCAACCTAAATGATCGCTCCATTCAGTTCTGTCTTCTCGAGTTGGAGAAACACGAGCATTAAGTGGAATGTTAGCTGTTTCTTGAACTTTACGAACTTGCTCAATAAAATCTTTTTTATCCGCTAAAGATAGCTTAAAATGTGGACCCGGAGAATTTTTTGGTTCTGGGAAAAACGGAACAACTTTACCAGTCTTATCTAATGCAGAATAACGAGGGAGCTTTAAACTATCTTGTTTAATTGTTATTTCTGCAACTTTCTCATTTACAATTACAATTTCCTTAACATCGCCTTTTGCAAGCATGTTTTGTTCAAATTGTGTTTGATCTGCTTCATAAATTCTACCTTCAAATTCCTGTCCAAAGAACACAAATCCCAAAAGTCCAACTATTACTAAACCGTAAATCCAGTAAAAGCTATTACCACCATTTCCTCCACTACCCGAGCCACCAAATGGGTTAGATGGTTTTTTTCCAAAACGATTTTTCATTTTTTCAAATTGCTTTTTCCTCTCCTCTTCTGATGAAGAGCTAGGGTTATCATTTTTCGGTATATTATTTTGCTCTTCGTCGCTCATTGTCGAATTATATAACATATAATTTTGTTTTTTGTTTTTAATCAGGAATATTTGTTATTTCTCCGTCAGCCCAAAGACCTTCAATGTTATAAAACTCTCTTGTTTCACGCATAAATACATGGCAAACTATGTTTACATAATCAACTAAAATCCATTCTGCATTTTGGTATCCTTCGCTATGATATGGTTTTTCACCTGTTTTTTTCATAGCAGATTCTTCTAATGAATCGGCAATTGCTGTAACATGAGTTGTACTATCTGCATCAGAAATCACAAAATAATCAGCTACTCGATGCTCTAAACCACTAAGATTAATGATGGTAATGTTTTTCGCTTTTTTATCCTGCATACCCTGCACAATTGAATCTAACAAACTTGTTGTTTGCGCTACAGTCGTTATTTTTTTAGGACGTTTGGCACCACCAGAAACTTTCTTTTTATTTTCGGTATTCGCAATTCGATTAGCTTCTTTTTGAGCTTCTTCTTTTTCTGTTAAAGGAACTTTGACAATTTTTTTAGCAGCCGCTTTTTTTGGCGTTGCCTTTTTTGTTGAAGATGCTTTTTTAGTCACCGCTTTTTTAGTAGCTACTTTTTTTACTGGTATTTTTGCCATACTTTTATTGCTAATACTATTCCGTTTTTTACTTTTGTTTTGCTATAAGCAACAAATTTAACCTTTTTACCTAAATGGAAACATTGTTTATTGGAAAGAATCTGCTTTTTTTACACGATGTAGAAAGTACCAATACTTATGCCATGAACTTGTTAAGGAATGTTAACGTTATAGAAGGCACTGTTGTGTATACAGATAATCAAACAAGTGGCAGAGGACAGCGTGGTGCTCTATGGATTAGTAATGTAGGGCAAAACATCACTTCTTCTATAATTTTAAAACCAACATTTTTGCCAATAGATAATGTGTTTTATCTCAGTAAAATAAGTGCTTTAGCAGTTTATGACGTATTGGCTGATATTTTACCTATTAGTCAATATGACATTAAAATTAAATGGCCAAATGACATTTTAGTAAATCAACAAAAAATAGCTGGTATTTTAATTGAAAATAACTTCTCAAATACAGCTATCCAATATTCGGTAATTGGAATTGGATTAAACATTAACCAAGATACATTTAATGAGTTTGAGAGAGCTGCAACATCGCTTAAATTGATAAGTAATATGGTTTTTGAGAGGGATAAGATCTTAAATTTACTGTGCGAAAAACTAGAAAAGTGGTATTTAAAATTGAAAGAACAAAAAATAACTTTAATTGATAATCATTATTTGAAGTGTTTGTTTGGATTGAATCAAACTATTTCTTTTAAAGATTTCAACCATATTTGTTTTGAAGGAAAAATTCTTGGTATTTCAAAAAACGGAAAATTAATTATAGAATTAAATGATTTGAGTATTAAAGAATATGATATTAAAGAAATTAAATTTTAGTGTAATTTTTATTATATCACACATTTACATAAAAAAATTTAGGCTTATTAACATGCTAGTATAGATTTGTAATAAAGTTTTAATAAATGCTTTATGCAAAACAGAAAGATTTTTACATTTACATGATAATTGAATAAAAAACAATGAAACAATACCACGATTTAATGCGCCATGTTTTGGATAACGGCGTTAAAAAAGAAGACAGAACAGGAACAGGAACCGTAAGTGTTTTTGGATATCAGATGCGTTATAATTTAGCGGAGGGATTTCCATTATTAACCACTAAAAAACTTCATACTAAATCAATTATTCACGAATTACTTTGGTTTTTAAAAGGTGATACAAATATTAAGTATTTACAAGATAACGGTGTACGTATTTGGGATGAGTGGGCAGATGAAAATGGAGATTTAGGACCTGTTTATGGTTACCAATGGCGCAATTGGCCAACACCGAATGGTAAACATATTGATCAAATTACTCAAGTTATTGAGATGATAAAAAATAATCCCGATTCGCGACGTTTAATTGTAAGCGCCTGGAATGTGGCTGATATAAATAATATGAAGTTACCGCCATGTCATGCATTTTTTCAATTTTATGTGGCTGATGGAAAATTAAGTTGTCAATTATATCAACGTAGCGCGGATATATTTTTAGGAGTACCTTTTAATATTGCTTCTTATGCTATATTAATGATGATGGTTGCTCAGGTTTGCGATTTACAATTAGGTGATTTTGTTCATACCTTGGGCGATGCACATTTATATTCAAATCATATTGATCAAGCTAACTT
>CANHPI010000203.1 GCA_947462425.1 Bacteroidota bacterium | reverse complement strand
CGATAAAGTCTTGACCAATCTCTAATGAGAAAGGAACTATACCATCTAAAATTGTATAGAATGATAATACAACTAATACGTCATGGAACAAAGCCACAACTGCACCTAAACCATATTGCCATTTTTTAAATCGAACAACGATATAGATAAACATTACTAAGCAAGAGAATAAAATAGCTGCATAAGCACCATATAAAATATCTGTTGCAATAGTTGGACCTACTTTTTGTTGGCTAACAATCTCGTTTTTCACTTTTAAAGTGCTTAATCCATCCTTTAATGCGTTTTCAACTTCTGTATCAACGGTTGGTGAATTATCTGTTACACGATATGAAGTCGTAATTTTCATTTGGTTATTTCCACCAACTGTTTTTACTTCTAATGATGCGTCTTTAAAGGCTGTTTTTAATGATTGTTTTACATCTTCTGTATTCATTTCTTTTTCAAAACGAACTTGGTAAGTACGACCACCTTTAAAATCAACACCTAATTTTAAACCACCATGCACAAAATACATGACAGCTCCTAAAATGATTATTGTAGTTGAAATAGCATAATAGATTTTACGACGACCAACAAAGTTAAATGCTACATTTTTAAATGAATTTCTAGTGGCGCTATTATCAAATGGTATTTGCATTTTACGATCTAACATCCAATCAAAAATTACACGAGTAATTAAGATAGCCGAGAATAATGATGCTCCAATACCAATTAATAAAGTAGTTGCAAAACCTTGAACGGGACCAGAACCGAATACCATCAAGATAATTGCTAAGATTGCTAAAGTAACGTTAGAGTCAATAATTGAACTCATAGCATGTTTAAAACCTTCTTTTATAGCTTGCGCTGATGATTTACCAAGCGATAATTCCTCACGAATACGCTCAAAAATTAAGATGTTTGCATCCACAGCTAAACCAATGGTGAGCACAATACCTGCAATACCTGGTAACGTTAAAACGGCATTCATTGATGCTAGTATTCCCATAATAAAGAACATATTAGCAACCAATGCAATATTAGCAACCATTCCAGCTTTATTATAATACATGTACATGAATACTAAAATAACTAGTAAAGCAATGACAGTACTCATTAAACCTGAATCAATAGCTTCCTGACCTAATGTAGGACCAACAACGCTTTCTTCAACAATACGAGCAGGAGCAGGTAATTTACCAGCACTTAAAACTGCTGCTAATGTATTTGCTTCTTCTACTGTAAAGTTTCCGGTAATTTGAGATTGTCCACCTTTAATTTCGCCGTTTACTGTTGGTGCTGAATAAACCATGTTATCCATTACTACTGCAATTGAACGTCCTTTTTTATCTCCTTGCGGCGCATTATCTCTTGTTAATTTTGCCCATTTAGTAGCAGCTTCACCAGTCATAGTCATACTAATATATGGGTGACCACCACTTTGAGCGTCAAAATCAGGACGAGCATCTGTAATAATATCACCATACATAGCAGCTTTACCACTTCTATCTGTTATTTTAATAGCGTATAATTCATAATAAGAACCTATAACTTCTCCAGCTTCATTTTTAACTTCTTCTGGTTTCGATCCCCACATAAATTTTAATTTATTAGGGAAATATGATTTTAAGGCAGGGTTTTTTAATAGTGCATTTGCTTTAGCAGTATCTTCTTTGCTATATGCACGAGCCACAACTGGTCCTGGTAAAAATTGCTCTGGTTGATTAGTCTGTTGATTAAAAGACACATTAGCTTTTAACGGACAAGGCACATTTCCTACGTAAATTAAAGGGAAACGGTAATTAAATGAATCTAAAGATGTGGGAACAGTTGATGATGTTTTAACTGCTACAACAGCATTGGTATCAACTTCCTGTTTTGAAGAATCAGCTTTTACAATTGGCGCTTTGGTTATTTTAGTGGTATCAGATTTTACTGAAGCAGAATCTTTTTTTACATTAAAGTCAGGGTACAATGCTTTTGATAATTTATCATTAGCACCTATTAATAAGTTTCCTAATTCGCCATTATCATAAGTTTCCCAAAACTCTAAGTTGGCAGTTCCTTGTAATAATTCACGAACACGTTCTTTATCTTTAACGCCTGGTAATTCAACTAAGATACGACCTGTATTTCCTAATTTTTGGATATTTGGTTGAGCTACACCAAAACGGTCAATACGAGAACGGAATGTTTTTTCAGAGTTAGAAATTGATTCTTCAACTTTAGTATTTAAAAACGCAATTACTTCTTCGTTTGTAGCATTATAAGCAATTTTCCCTTTTAATTCAATTGTTTGGAATAATGGTGCTAATTGACCAGAAGGAGCGTTAGCTTTATATTTTTTAGCAAATAATGTTAAAAAAGGATCATTATTTCCAACCCCCATATTAGCTTGCGCATCTTTAATAGAAAGATTGAAGGCCGCATCAGGATTATTGTTTGATAAGTTTTTAACGATATCAGCAACCGAAATCTCTAAAGTTACGTTCATACCACCACGTAAATCTAAACCTAAGTTAATTTCACGTTTTTTACACTCTTCGTAAGTATAACTTGCTACTAGTAAGTCGTAAACTGGTTGATTTTTCAACGAATCTAAATATTTATCTACTAACTTTTCTTTTAAAGAATCTACGTAAAATAGCTCTTTTGTAGCGTCTCCGTTAGCATATTTTTTAGCAATTGCTTGTGTTCCAGCAGAGCTAGAAATAGTTTCAGCATATTCTTTTGCTTCAGTTTCTACTCCACGAGTTATCCAAGTAAATGATAAATAAAAAATACAGGCAAGCGCTAAAAGTATAGCGAAAATTTTAATGGCACCTTTGTTTTGCATAAAGTTGTTATTTTATCTTAAAAATTAAGGTTGCAAATATATGTTTATTGACTATATAAAGCAAATTAATTTAACATTGATAATTAAGTAGTTAGCATTTTTATTTAAGTTATAATACGTATTTTTGACGCTATGAGTTTTTTTAGATTTTTTTTTATTTTTTCTATTTCAGTACGAGTTGTTTTTTCTCAAAACACTGTTTACAGAGATACTATTTCTGTTTTTGAATCAAATGCAAGGTTATCTATGCCTTGGGCTGGAGGAATTAATTTTAGCTCGTTTACACAAATTGATTTGAATTTAGATGGAAAAAAGGATATTGTTGCATTTGATAAGATTTGCGGTTCAGGAGGTAGATTAAGAACTTTTTTAAATGCGGGTTCTGCTGGAGAGGCAAAATATACTCATGACTACAATCATCAAAATCAATTTCCGGAAGTTAAAGAATGGGCTTTGTTTTATGATTATAATAACGATGGAAGGTCAGATATTTTCACATATACAACAGGTGGTATTAAAGTATTTAAAAATAATACAGTTGGTCAAAATTTAACATTCAATCTTGTTAAACCTTTATTAATGACTGATTACAATCCTACAGGATCTCCAAGTATTTCTAATTTATATTGCAATGCTGTTGCTTTGCCTGGCATTGCAGATCTTGATAATGATGGAGATTTAGATATTTTATCTTATTCAGTTTTTGGGGTAAAAATTGAATTTCACAAAAACATGAGCCAAGAATTATACGGACATTCTGATAGTTTAGTATTTGATATGGTTGACGATTGTTGGGGTGATATTAAAGAAAGTAATTGTCAGGTTGATTTAAACCAATGTCCTTTTATGAAAATGTATCAGGATATATTAAAAGATAGCTTAAATAAACCTTTACATTCGGGCTCTTGCATCATGTGCTTTGATAGAAACGGTGATGGTGATTCTGAATTAATATTGGGAGATATTTCTTGTAGTGATGTTTTTTTTGTTGAAAATGAAGGTAATTCAAGTAATGCGCATATTGGTGACACTACAAAATTGTACCCAAATTACCCAAATAAGGGAAGCACCACAACTATAAAATTAAACTCATTTCCGTGCACTTTTAATTTAGATATAGATAATGATGGATTTAAGGATTTAATTGCCAGTCCTAATGCTATTGGTGGTTCCGAAAATTATCAAAGTGTTTGGCTTTATAAAAATGCATCAGTAACAACAACGGTTAATTTTGTATTTCAGAAAAAGAATTTTCTACAAGAAGATATGATCGAATTAGGTGAAGGGGCCTATCCCGTTTTATTTGATGCCGATTCGGATGGAAAAAAAGATTTAATTGTTGGTAATTTGGGTTACTATACTATCAATACTAATAAATCAAAATTGGCCTTTTATAAAAACATAGGAACTTCTTCATCACCATCTTTTTCATTAATTACAAGAGATTATCAATCCCTTTCTGCATATAATATTTACTCTATGGCACCAACATTTGGAGACTTAGATAATGATGGAGATAAGGATTTAATCATCGGAGATAATAATGGGCAATTACATTATTTTGAAAACATAGCGCCTAATGGAATGGCCGCGCAGTTTAGCAACCACATTAGTAATTATAAAACAATTGATGTGGGTAATTTTGCCTATCCTCAATTAATTGATGTCAATAAAAATGGGACGTTAGATTTACTTATTGGTTCTTTAAATGGTAAAATAGCGTATTATTCAAATACAGGGTCGGCAACAAACCCTTTATTTTCATTACAAACTACATTTTTTGGGGCTGTTGATGTTAGGCAAACTAGTATTGGCTCCTTAACGGGTTATAGTATGCCTTTTATGTTCAGCGAATCTGGAGTAACTAAATTGCTGGTTGGAAGTGAAATTGGGAATTTATACTTATATGATAATATTGATGGAAATTTAACTGGAACGTTTAACAGAGTGGATACAAATTTATTTTTAATTAACGAAGGGCCTCGATGCTCGCCTTTTTATGAAGATATTACCAATGATGGAAAACGTGATTTATTTTTAGGAAATCATGCGGGAGGTTTAGCATTTTTTAATTCAACTAATGTTAATCAGGTTGGTGTTGATGAATTATTTAATGAAGAAAATGTAGCTATTTTCCCAAATCCAACAACAGATAAAATAACAATTACTATTAAAAATAGTAGTTTGTCAGAAATAATAATTAAGTGTTTTGATGTAATTGGAAATGAAGTTTTTGAAACAACAACTTTTAATAAAACTAATCATATTGATGTATCCCATTTTAGTAAAGGCTTATATTTTATTCAATTACAAATTAAGGATGGTAAGCAACTAAAATTAGTTACTCAAAAGTTGGTTGTGCAATAGATGAACGCTGTAGTTAATTCAAACTGCTTTAATTTGAATAATACTGTTGTTATTAATTTTCAAAATATCCTCAATTAATAAAGTAAGTCACGAAATTTATTTTTCAATAAGTTTTTATAATTTAAAAAAAACGTTACATTTGTAACCTCAATTTTTATATTTGAGTTGGAGAGGTGCCTGAGTGGCCGAAAGGACATGTTTGCTAAACATGCGTACGGGTAACTGTACCGAGGGTTCGAATCCCTCCTTCTCCGCTGAAAGGGACTTACTACTTAAAAAAGGGGTAAGTCCCTTTTTCATTTTAGCTAAATCGCCCGTGTGTCGGGCGATTTCAGCGATAATAAAATTAATGTCAGGGGTTCGAAATACCTCATTTTTCTTGTCATATACCAAACCGGACGGGAAT
>CANHPI010000202.1 GCA_947462425.1 Bacteroidota bacterium | reverse complement strand
CAATTGTGCCTAAAACACCTGTTGAAACGGTGCTTGAGGTGGCCCCCGAACCTCCACCAGTAGGCGCAGTTCCTCCTAAATAAGTATTTGCGTTATTACCATTTGCAAATGCACCAGCACTGCTGCCGCCACCTCCAGCATAAAGAGAAGGTGTTCCAGTTGCTCCATTACCACCAGAATACCTAAAGGTTCCTGTGCACGATGTTGCTGCGCCTCCTCCGGAGCCATTTCCACCAATAGTAGATGAAGTACCTCCACCCCCGTCACCACCTAACGCCCTCACAACGGTTGAATTAAAACTTGACCACATTCCAGTTGTACCAGCGGTATTATTTATACCACCACTGCCTCCTGCACCCACATTAATTGTATAAACATTTCCTGCTGCAACTGAAATAACAGAACTAGCGTAAGCGCCACCGCCACCGCCACCAGCAGCCGCATTATTAACAGTTGAAGCACCGCCACCACCACCGCCGCCACCCCAACATTCAACAGTAACAGCGGTTACACCAACCGGACAAGTCCAAGTTTGTGTTCCAACAGTATTAAATATTTGAATGGTTTGTGCATAAAATTCAGACTGGTAACAAATTAATCCCACCAATAGAATTAATGTAAAAATATATTTTTTAAACTTTTTATTAACCATTATTTAAATTTAATTAGATGCATCATACTTGAATCTATATTTATAAATTTTTCGTTTTATTAAAGCCGTCATAAAAATTTAAAAACAAGTTGCTATATAAATTAATCATGTATAAACAAATCAAAGAATTGCGCCTGTTGGTTTATTTAAGTTTAAGTTAATCATTTTGTCAAAATTAAAATTACAGAGAAAGATATTTATAACAATTAAAATTTTGTTTTTCTTTATTAGTACAAATAAAAAAAATCAAATTAAATGGTCTGTTATTTTATTTTCTTTGAAATTAATTAAGGTTAAAATTATACAAAATTATGTAAACTCATTAAATTAAAACATATAAATCGATTATTTCGCAAGAGAATAACATTTTCAAAAAAAATACCTTTAAAATGTAAAAAGCGGTAATTAACTCAAAATTTGCTTTAAGGCAGAAATTTGTTCAGGAGTACCTAAAACAAATAATTTTGATTTAGCAATTATAAGGGTATCGGCAGTTGGATTTACAATATATTCTCCCTGAGCAGTTTTATAACCTATGATATTGGCACCAGAACGGTTTCTGATTTCTAAATCTTTTAATGTTTTATTTTTTAACTCATCAGGAATTATTTCAAATGATATTTCCTCTAAACTAATATTATCACCACCTTCAGCTGTAATATGGTCAATAAACTCCATCACGTCTGGTTTCATTACCAATGAAGCCATATGCGCACCACCTACTTTATCAGGCATAATCACATTGTTAGCACCTGCAATTTTTAATTTAGTATCTGAGTTATCTTCGCTTGCCCTAGAAATAATCGTTAAATTTTTATTTAAATTTCTTGCCGTTAATACAATAAATAAGTTATCAGCATCTACTGGCAAGGTTGTAATTAAAGCTTTAGCTTTTAAAATACCAGCCTTAATTAAAACTTCATCTTGTGTGCTATCTCCCGAAAGCACTAACTCACTAAATTTATGATTTAAATTTGAAGTTACTTTTACACTATTTTCAATTACCACAAAACGTTTATTATGTTTTTTTAAAACTTGTGCTGCCTGCCTTCCATTTCGCCCATAGCCGCATATAATAACATGATCAGATAATTTTTCGATTGCTGTATTCAATTTTCTATTTTTAAAAAACTCGTTAAACTCTCCATCAATTACAAATTTAGTAATTGATGACACTGCATAAGCAAATGTACCAAAACTTGTGATAATAAGAAAGGCGGTAAATATTTTACCAGCATGACTTAAAGGAGCAACTTCACCATAACCAACAGTGGCAATTGTAATTACAGTCATGTAAAACGCATCAAACCACGAATAATTATCTATTAAAACATAACCAATAGTTCCCAATAACCATACTGATAACAATATCAATAATGGTGCAAAGAACCGATAATAAGATTTGAAAATGTTATACATAACATTGCCAAATTAATAAAAATAATTGAAATTTAACCGAGTGACCTTTCTAAATAAATTATTACAAATCCCAAACACTCTTGCGCCGGCGAAATGTGTGTGGCTTAAAACTCTCTTTGTGCTCCAAAATAAAAGCCATAATAAAATAAATAATAATGGGAGATCCAAATGTAAAAAATGATAAATAGATAAAATACATGCGAATGTTTGTCGTTTTAATTCCCAGTTTTTTGCCCCACCATTCGCAAACGCCAAAAGCTTTTTGTTCAAACCAATATCTAATTTTATCCAACATCTATTCACAAAGATATAAAATTCAGAAAGCAAATTTTATTTTATTCGGAGTTTTTTAGCAAAAATTCAGCTACGTTACAATTAAGACATAATTTCTTAGAACACATTGTATCAAATAACTGTATTTGTGCCTGGCTTTCTAAAGAATTATCTGTTTTAACGCCTAATTCTATAAATTCTTTTGTTTTTGTGTTTAACTCAGGAGGTAATTGAGATAATAAATCCATAGCATAATCAACATAATCCAAATTTAAATTATGCTTAGACATGAAAAACAAATAAGGAATTATTGTATTAATAATAATAGAATTTAAAGCAGTTTCTCCAATCAGCTTAGAACTTTCTTCAGCTTTAACATCAAATTTAAAATGTGTTTTCCAATAATCATTTGGCGATATGGCAAAAAAATCTTTAATCATTTTTAAACTGGGCTTTAATTCTAATAAATGATATAACGATTGTTGTTTGCTAATTAAATTTGCCAGTTGAGAAATACGAATCGTTGGAAAATTAACCGGCCGGGTTTTTGAAAATTTCCAGGTTTCTTTTCTTAATGGAAATAATTGATGTTTGTGTCTTAAAAATTCAAATTCATTTTGCAATTGTTTAGGATATTTATCATCAAACATATCATCTAAAAATCCTCCAATACCAAACAATAAAGCTTCTATTTGAAGTGAATTATCAGAATATTTTTTAAGAACTGAATAAGGTAAAGATTTTCCTAATAATTCAAATGCATCATTATTTATTTTAAAACCAAAGTTACGGCAAAGCAACATATATAATGCATCTTCATGATTTTGCTCACTGAATTCAAACAAATGCTCAATATATTCAGTTTTTTGTTCAATACGAGTGACAGCTAGTCTAACTAACCATGATTTCCAAATAATATCAGGAACAGTTAAAATAGACTTACCACAAGCAATACTTTGTTTTGAAAATTGTAATTGATGATATTTTTCTAATAAAGAAGGATTAATGTAATTTTTCAGCTCCAAAACAGAAACATTAAACGTTTCATTTTGATCCAATTCTTTATCATGTTCGTATACAACATGCAATACTAAATTATCATAAGATTTATCTTTTTGATGCTTGTGTTTTAGCCAATCAGATGTTTTAATATGAATTTCAACATTACCTACTAACAAAACATTATTAATTTTAACTTTAGAATTAAAAAAATCAGGTCCTGAATTTTGGTTATGCTCTCCTATTGAAACGATTTCAATAGTTTCTTGCTTTGAACCAATAAACTTAGATTGCCTCAGCAATTTATATTTCCAAATGGTATGAAGTAATGCCTCATTCATTTTAACCTTGTAAGTCGGCAAATGCAATGTAAATAAATGAAAATGTTATATTCAAAAATCTTAAATATACAGCCAACAGATTTTTCTTAAAAGTAATTAATTCCAATAATTTTTTAGTTGCAATTGCTACTAGCATAATCTTGGGTAATAATATAAGATTTTGTAACATTTACATATTGATTTTTTTTAAAAATCTTTTAAAATATGAACACGATAATTATTTTACTTCAGCAACTTGAGTCGCTTTCATAGATAAAATATATTTTGTTAAAGCATCTTTTTGCGCAGGTGTTAAATTAGCTTTAGGAGACATATCATCAATTTCATGTAACCAACTAGCTTCTGAACGTTTAAAAATATTTTTTTGACCATGGCAGTTTGTACAAGCACCAACATAAATAGAATGCCCTTCCGTTAACTGAGCCGATGTAGCATCTGGAAACTTAACTTTAATAGCCGCTAATTGTGCCTCACCTGGAATTATATTCACAACTGGAGCTGAAGGAGTTGAACTTTTTTTGGTAGAACCACATCCACTAATTATTAATGTTGCTAATGCAATGGTTGTTATTTTTATAATTGTCATACTAATGTTTTATAGTTGGTTAAAAATAAGAAAAATACTTATAATAAAATTTAATTATCACTTGAAGTATTGAATAGTGCTTTTCAATTCAAATGGTATTGAAAAAATACACAATTACTCCTCTATATTGTACTCATTTATTTTTCTGTACAATGTTCTTTCGCTAATTCCTAATTCCTGAGATGCGTATTTTCTTTTTCCTTTATGTTTTTTAAGTGCCTTTTTTATCATATCAATTTCTTTATCCTGAAGCGATAAGGATTCCTCAACTACTATTGGCTGATTAAATCCATGTGGACCATCTTTTACGATAATTGGATTATGAATTTTTATTTCATTAGTATTTGATACAACCGGAAAACTACTTTCGTTATTATATAATCGATCTATTGATTGTAAATCATCACTTGGTAAATTACCTAATGAACTACCTCCTACCTGAACAATATCATGAACTACTTTTTTTAAATCATTCAGTTCTTTTTTCATATCAAATAATACCTTGTACAATAAATCACGCTCATTCATATCTGAAGATGATGAAGAACCAACAAAGCCTGTATTTGCAACAGCCGGTAATCTATTAGTATTATAATTTGGTAGATATAATAATAACCCCTCAAGTGTAATATCTCTTTCTTTTTCTATAATAGAAATTTGCTCCGTAATATTTTTTAGCTGACGTATATTTCCTGGCCAATAATAATTTACTAAAGCTTGTTCAGCTTCCAACGACAACTTTACTGCTGGCATGCGATACTTAGTAGCAAAATCACTAGCAAATTTCCTAAACAATAAATATATATCATCTTTACGATCCCTTAATGGTGGCAAATTAATTGGGACCGTATTTAAACGGTAATATAAATCTTCTCTAAATTTTCCTTTTTCAATTGCTATATTAAAATTAATATTTGTTGCTGCTACAACCCTCACATTTGTTTTTTGAACCTTACTACTACCTACTCTTATATATTCACCAGTTTCTAAAACACGTAGTAATCGAGCTTGCGTGGTTAATGGTAATTCTCCAACTTCATCTAAAAAAATAGTTCCACCATCTGCTACTTCAAAATAACCTTTACGGGCTTCATGCGCACCTGTAAAAGAACCTTTCTCATGTCCAAACAATTCGCTATCAATAGTACCTTCAGGAATTGCACCACAGTTTACGGCAATATATTGCCCATGTTTGCGAGCGCTGTTTTGATGAATAATTTGTGGAAAAACTTCTTTACCAGTTCCACTTTCACCATTTATCAAAACATTTAAATCGGTGGGTGCAACTTGACGCGCAACATCAATTGCTCTTTCTAATAAAGGATTACTTCCTATTATTCCAAAACGTAATTTTATATCTTGTAATGTCAT
>CANHPI010000201.1 GCA_947462425.1 Bacteroidota bacterium | reverse complement strand
TTGAATCCATTTACCAACGTTGGTGCTTCCGGTAAAAGCAATTTTGTTAATGTCTTTATGATTAACCATAGCAGCGCCAACTGGTCCGTGACCGGTTATGATGTTCACTACACCATCAGGTAATCCACTTTCTTGAATTATCTCTGCTAATTTAAGAGCAGTTAACGATGTAGTTTCTGCAGGTTTTAAAACTACGGTATTACCAGTTGCTAATGCCGGAGCAATTTTCCAGGCAGCCATTAATAATGGGAAATTCCATGGAATAACTTGACCAGCAACACCTAATGATTTTGGATTGCGATTTGGAAATGCATATTCTAATTTATCAGCCCAACCTGCATAGTAAAAAAAATGATTGGCTGCTAAAGGCACATCAATATCACGGCTTTCGCGAATGGATTTTCCACCATCTAACGTTTCAATCACTGATAGTTCACGAGCACGTTCCTGAATTAAACGAGCAATACGGTAAATGTATTTAGCGCGTTCTTTTGCGGGCATTTTACTCCATGTTTTATCATAAGCACCACGAGCAGCTTTTACAGCACTATCAACGTCTTTATCATTAGCTTCTGAAATGCTTGAGATTTTTTCTTCCGTTGCAGGATTAATGGTGTCGAAATATTTACCCGAATTTGGTTTTACAAATTTACCATTGATAAATAATTCATATTGTTTTTGTAAACGAATGTGATCGGTTGCTTCAGGTGATGGAGCATATTTCCAATCGGTAAAGTATTCTAATTTTTTAGGTTCTTTTTTTGCCATTTTATTTTGTGTTTAACCGCAAAGGACTCTGAGTGCTTGCAAAGGTCGCAGAGGGCAATATGTTTTTAATTCTTTCTTCTTTTCTTTGCGCAAAAAAACTCCGCGTTCTCTGCGGTTAGATTTAATCTACTGATATATAATCCTTACTATAATAAACCCCTTTTGCTTCTTTTTCTAATTGTAAAATTAAATCATTAGCTAAAGAACTTGCACCAAATCGAAACCATTTATTATCTAACCAAGCGTTACCTAACGTTTCGTGTAACATTACTAAATATTGTAAGGCGCCTTTTGCTGTGCTAATGCCTCCCGCTGGCTTCATGCCAACTTGTATGCCTGTTTTAAAATAATAATCTTTAATCGCATCTAACATCACTAGTGTAACAGGCATTGTTGCTGCCACACCAATTTTACCAGTGGATGTTTTAATGAAATCTGCTCCTGCATAAATGGCAATATCACTAGCGCGTCGAACGTTATCTAATGTAGAAATTTCCCCAGTTTCAAAAATGACTTTCAAACGAGCATTATACTTATGCGTTAAATCTTTAATAGTTGCAATTTCATCAAATACAAAATTGTAGTTGCCTTTTAAAAATTCACCACGACTAATTACCATATCAATTTCATCCGCTCCATTATCTAAAGCAAACTTTGTATCTAATAATTTAATTTGCATGGTTGAATTTCCACTAGGAAAAGCCGTAGACACAGAAGCCACTTTTACCTTACTTCCCTTTAATGCTTCTTTTGCTACTTTTACCATGGTAGGGTAAACACAAACCGCTGCTGTACTTGGTAAATCAGGTAAAGCTAAATGCGGATGCATGGCTTTATAGCACATTTGTTTCACTTTCCCTTCAGTATCTTTTCCTTCAAGGGTAGTTAAATCTATCATATTAAGCGCTAATTTTAATACTTGCACTTTGCTTCCTTTTTTAATACTGCGTGTATTAAAACGAGCCACACGTTCCTCTATACCTACTTGGTCAACAGTTGGACTATTCTTAAAATCGTATGCCATGTTAATCTTTATTAAAACAGGTTTATTAACCAAAAGTAAGAATAATTAATTGTATTTTTAAATTCTTAATTTTATCAACCTGAGTGCGTCAAAATATATAGTTACAAACCAACCTGAGCTTGTTTTAAGTTTAGCTAATGAGAATTTATTATCTTATAAAAGATTGATGTTTTGGAATACTTTATATTTTTCTTCCAATAAAACTAACTTTACAAAAAGGGTAGTAACTAGTGAATTTACAGGAATATCCAACCCTTTTGAAACACCAACAAACGCTATCTATAGTGTTGATGCTACTAATCTTTCTATTGAAGAAAGTGCAATAATGTTATTTAATAATGTTTTTCAATTATCAGCTTTTTAATGTTTGCGTTTTGTGATAAAATACTTGGAAAAAACATTTTAAAACCTAATAGAAAACTATTTAGTAATTATTCATTTACATGCTATGATGAGATAACTAATGTTCCTGAAGCAGAGTGGACAAAAGCCATCAATAACAAAAATGTTTTTTTATCATATTCGTACTTAAGTGTATTACATAAAGAAAAAACGGAACACTTTAGATTTAGATATGTTATAATTTATAATAGAAAAAACCCAATTGGTGTTGTTTATTTTCAAATTAATGATTTCTCTGCTTCTTTATTTGGAGAGTTAATAGAGAAGCAAATCACGGAGTTGAAAAGCAAAAAATCTTCTATATTTCAAAAATATGTGAAACACAATGATAACGAAACAATTATGCGTTTAGTTACTTGTGGTAATAATTTTATTAGTGGCGAGCATGGTTTTTATTTGGATGTGAATAGCAAGAAAACAACTTTCAAATTAGTAGAAGGTGTAATTGATGGCGTATCGAGAGCAGAAAAATTAAGAGGAAAAATTTCAGCCATTCTTGTAAAAGATTTTTATGCAGAAGGCTTTGGAAACAAAGATTGCTGGTATTGTAATAAGTTCATACATTTTAATGTTGAGCCTAATATGATTATTGATTTGCCAAGTGGTTTAAAAAACTTAACTGACTATTTAAATCATTTTTCAAAAAAATATAGAAACAGAGCTAAGCATATTTTATCCGCAAGTGCTTGTTTAACTAAAAAGAGATTGTCAACTGATGAAGTTTCATTTTATAAGGAAGAGATGCATGCTTTATATACGCAAGTTTACAATCATGCAAAATTTAAGCTAGCACATTTATCTGCAAATTATTTTGTAGACGTGATGAATTCTGTATCAGATTCTTTTTATGTTGACGCGTGGTTTTTAGAAAACAAAATGGTTTCGTTTGCTTGTGGCTTTTGTTTACAAAACGAAGTTGAAGCACATTATATAGGATTTGATTACAATCAAAATAAAGAATTTGAATTGTACCAAACAATTTTATATAGTTATATTGAACAAGCTATTTTGGTTAATAAAACAAAAATTAATTTAGGAAGAACTGCCTCTGAAATTAAAACAACGGTTGGCGCAAAACCTCACGAATTACTGTGTTATATTAAACCACAGAATACGGTATCGAAATTAATAATGAAACCATTTATGCAGTTTTTACAACCTATAGATTGGCTGCCAAGAAACCCATTTAAAGAAAAATAAAAAACCCGCTTTGGCGGGTTTTAATTTTTTGTATGAAATCAACAAGCGTTAATCATCAGATGGATCTGGGGCTTTTTTTGGCGCAGCTTTTTTTGGTTTAATTTTTTTAGGCCACAATACATTTATTAATTCGTTGTGAACTGTAATCATAGATGTGCTAATGCCATTAATAATAGAAACATCTTTGTTTGAGTTGTCTTTCCATGTACGAGAAACTTCTTCTTCCGAATTATCTTCTTTAATAATCCAACATTTTAATAATTTTTTGTTTCTTACTTCAGCTTTACCACTCCAGCAATTTGCCTTTGAACCAAGACGTGAAGTAATAATAACATCCGAATAAATGCCATCAGCAACTTCTTCAGCACCGCGTTCATCAAATTTTTGCGACCATTTATTATAACAAGTTAACTCTCTTGCCTCTTCGGTTTGAGCTTGAATTTGAATTGTAGTTAATGAAATTGCAAGTGCTAAAAGTATTTTTTGAATCATAGTATTGTTTTTAAGAATCATAAATATACAATTTATCATATTTAAAACCATTTAAAAAAGAAAATAATTTAGAAGTCATTTCTGAACCATTAATTTTAAAAGCTTTTTTTAATTCATTTTGTTCCAAATGTAATTAATCAATCTGTTAACTTTAAATTTTAAATAATCTCAAAACACCATTAAATACAATGGTTTTGAGCTGTGCTACAAATTATAGCAACGCCATGCTTGTTTTTGCTGTTACTTTGCCGAAAAATTAAAACAATGTTGGTAAAAACTTATGGGAGCGCGGTGCATGGTATTTCTGCCACTACAGTAACAGTAGAGGTAAATATTTCACAAGGAATAAATTTTTTTATGGTTGGCTTGCCAGATAGTGCCGTAAAAGAAAGTCATCAAAGAATTGATGCAGCATTAAAAAACAACGATTTAAAAATTCCCGGAAAACAAATTACGATTAACATGGCTCCTGCTGATATTCGTAAAGAAGGTTCGGCTTATGATTTAACTATTGCTGTTGGTATTTTAGCCGCATCCGAGCAAATAAAAATAGACGAAGTGTCAAAATATATAATTATGGGAGAGTTGTCTTTAGATGGAGAGCTTCGCCCCATAAAAGGAACGCTGCCAATTGCTATTAAAGCTAAACAAGAAGGATTTAGAGGAGTTATTTTGCCCGATGCTAATGCTAAAGAGGCTGCAGTTGTTGATGGTTTAGAAGTTTATGGTGTTTCAACTCTCAAACAAGTAATTGATTTTTTTAATGGAAAATTAGAATTAGAAAAAACCACCATTGATATTGAACAAGAATTTTTAACCCGCTTAGATGATTTTGAATATGATTTTAATGACGTAAAAGGTCAGGAAAACATTAAGAGAGCTCTAGAAATTGCGGCATCAGGCGGACACAACGTTATTTTAATTGGTCCGCCGGGCGCTGGTAAAACCATGTTGAGTAAACGTATGCCTTCCATTTTACCGCCACTCACATTAGACGAAGCCTTGGAAACAACTAAAATTCATAGCGTTGCCGGAAGAACTTCAAAAACTATGGGCTTAGTAACACGTCGGCCGTTTAGGAGCCCGCACCATACAATTTCAGATGTGGCGCTTGTTGGCGGAGGAATGAACGCACAACCTGGAGAAATATCTTTAGCACATAACGGCGTTTTATTTTTAGATGAGTTGCCTGAATTTAAAAGAACTGTTTTAGAGGTAATGCGCCAGCCTTTAGAAGATAGAATAGTCACTATTTCCCGTGCTCGCTTTAGTGTTGAGTATCCTGCCAGTTTTATGTTAATGGCAAGCATGAATCCTTGTCCCTGTGGTTACTATAATCATCCCGAAAAAGACTGTGTATGCGCACCGGGTGTTGTACAAAAATATTTAAATAAAATTTCGGGACCGTTACTAGATAGAATTGATTTACATGTAGAAGTAACGCCTGTTCCCTTTAGCGAATTAAGTAAAGCCCAAAATAGCGAAAGCAGTAAAGATATTAGAGAACGCGTCATTAAAGCACGTCTGTTACAAACGGAACGCTATAAAACTTCCGATGGCATTTATTGTAACGCACAAATGCGCACTAAAGATTTACGAACGTATTGTAGTTTAGATGAAGCCAGTAGCAGTTTATTAAAAACAGCTATGGAACGTTTAGGCTTATCTGCCAGAGCATACGACCGTATTTTAAAGGTAGCGCGCACTATTGCTGATTTAGATACTTCTATCAATATTCAATCAAATCATATTGCCGAAGCT
>CANHPI010000200.1 GCA_947462425.1 Bacteroidota bacterium | reverse complement strand
GGTGGGGAAAATGAATTTTTGATTATTGGCGTTCAGGTGGGGATTGTTGGAATGTTTATTTACACATTTTTATATGGATATACTATATTTTTGTCATGGGTTAGTTTTAAACATGGGCAAGGGAAGCTAAAAAAATTGGCTTTACTTATTTTTTTATTGAAAATTGGATTATTATTGCCGTCCCTAACCTCTGAAGCAGAGTCCTATTTATTTATCAGCTATTTAACTTGGTTCTTTACAGGTTATTTAATAAATTTGATTTCGTCATCGGAAAATTATTTTCTCCCAAAAAAGAATTAAAAAAACATAAGTAATACCAATTAATTCACAATGGGTAAAAAAATTATTGTTGGAATTGATATAACAGACCTAAAATTATCTGCAACTGGGCAAAAAACAGTTTTAGCTGAAATTTATTTGCAATTAAAAAAATACCAAGAAGATGTATTTTTACGTGAAAAATACTTAGGCGATTTTAAATTATTGTATTTTTCTTCTCCATTCCCTATAATTAAAAGCAGGTCAAAGATTGCACTGCTTACACAACATTTTTTTTATCATATGTGGAAGCAAATTATTTTGCCATTAAAGGCGTTTTTTAATAATTGTAATATTATTTTTTGTAATGATTATTACGTTCCTTATTTTCATTTGGGATTCAAGTCAGTGCAATTTTTTTATGACGCCTTCTTTTTTGAAAACCCTGAACATTATAATAAGTATTGGTTTATTTTACACAAATATCTTGCAATGCCTGCTGCAAGAAAGTCAAGATTTATTTTAACTATCACTAATTATTCTTTGCAAAAAATACATTTTTATACAGGTATACCAATGGAAAAATTAGTTTGTATTTATTTAGCGCCAAAAAGTTTAGATCAAGTTGGGGCAAATATAAATGACCCATTATTATCTAGTTTTATTCACACCAATTATATCTTACATGTGGGGGTAATGGAAAAAAGGAAAAATGTATTAATGCTAATTAATGCTTTTGATACCCTAATTCAAAAAGGGGAAAAGTACAATAACTTTAAATTGGTATTAGGTGGAATAGGAACTGGGAGGCTAGAATCTGATGATACAATTAATATATTAGCTTTAATAAAAAAATTAGGGCTTGAAAATAAAATCATACTTACTGGCTTTTTAACAGATGCACAGCTAAAGACCGCATACGAAAATGCTTATATGTACGTATTCCCTTCTTTAAACGAAGGGTTTGGGATTCCAGTATTGGAGGCTTTTAAAGCCAATATCCCGGTTTTAGTATCCAATAACTCATGCCTACCCGAGGTTGGCGGTGAGGCTGTTTTAACTTTTAACCCACTTGATGCAATTGAAATGGCCGAAAAAATTCAATTGGTAATTGACAACCCTGATTTAAGGAATGATTTAATAAAAAAAGGAAAAGAAAGGTTGGCTTTCTTTTCTTGGGAAAAAGCTGCCCTTGAACTACTTAGTGTTTTTAAAAAAACCGCACAATAATTTGCGTTACTTTGTGCTAGTTTTTAAAAAATATGATTATAACACAAAAGCCAAGTATTTTAATTGTTCATAATACCTACCTATATAAAGGCGGGGAAGGTACTGTTGTAAATAATGAAATTGAAATATTAAAAAATAATGGTTATACAGTTTATTATAAAGAATACACAAATGCTAATTTTGATAAAAAAAATTTAAAAACATTATTAGCTCCGATCAATACAGTTTTTAATATTTTTTCTTTTTTTCATGTTATCTATTTTATCCGTTTAAAAAAAATAAAAATAGTTCATGTTCATAATATCTTTTATACTGCCTCTCCTTCGGTTTTTTGGGCCGCAAAATTAGCAGGAGCAAAAACGGTTATGACTATTCATAATTACCGCTTATTTTGTTTAAGTGCCAATTTTTTTAGAAATGGACGAAATTGCTTCGAATGTAATGAGGATAATAGTTTTAAAAAGGGAATAGAATATAAATGTTTTAAAAAATCTTGGTTTGCCAGCTTTGCATTAACAGTGAGCATTCGAATTAATGATTGGATAGGATCATGGAAAAATAAAATTGATTGCTATATTGTTTTAAATGAGTTTACCAAACAACTTTATATAAATAAAGGGATTCAAGCTGAAAAAATAATTTTAAAAGCGAATTTCTTACCCGATCAAGATGCATATTATTTATCCACAACAAAAAAGGAGGATAATTACTTATTTATTGGAAGAATCACTGAAGAAAAAGGTATTCAACATTTAATTGATGCGTTTTCAAATACAAATAGAAATCTTATCATCGCAGGTACTGGTGATTTAGTTGATTTTCTAG
Source organism: Bacteroidota bacterium (assembly GCA_947462425.1). Next base: position 3,359 of record CANHPI010000200.1, on the reverse strand, counting down.
CCAACTTGGACTCACCTAATATTAAATATATCGGCCCGCAATCAAAAGGGCAAGTGCAACAACTATTACATAAATGTAAAGCACTTATTTTTCCTTCAATCTGGATCGAATCAATGCCCATGACCCTAATTGAAGCACAAACAATGGGAACAATACCTATTGTGGCTGCCTCAATCAATACAAATAATATGATAGCGCATGGCGTTGATGGTTTTTTGTATGATGCTACAAGTCCAAATGCTTTATTGAAGGCAATTATGTACTTTGAATCGCTTTCTATATCAGAATTACAAACTATTTCCAATAACGCGCGAAATAAATCATTAAAACTATACGGGGAAATAGCTCATATCAAAAAAATTAAGGAAATTTACGGCACTTAGCTCTGAGGAGTTGGTCCAATTATGTCCAAAATTAATAAACAATATCAGTCATTTCGCTTTTTTCTTGATGCAGTTATTATTGTATTGGCTTTTTTTATTACTACCAATTTTGATTTTTTTAATATTGGCGTTGCCAGTTTCAATCAACCTTTTCTATTTATAAGTATAGGTATTACCTCATGGTACACGGCCGCGTACTTTTCTACTATTTATGGTGATCGAAGATCAAAAAAGTTTTCAGAAGAAATTATATATATCATTTATACAACTGTTATATTTTTAATTTTATTTAGTGCAATTTCCTTTTTGCTAAAAAACTATTTTATAATTGAGGCCGGACTTTTTTACACTTATCTTTTTGTTCTTCTATTTTTAATGTTAATTTCCAAATATGCAATAAGGAAATATGTTCATGCTGTTATTTTTAGAAAAGCATTATACGATAGAGTAGTAATTATTGGTTCAACACATGCTGCAATAGATTTTTATGAGGCGGTAAATAAATTTTATCATTACGGATATAAATGTATTGGGTATTTAGACGAAGTGAATAACGAAATGAATGAATTAGTTTACTTAGGAAAAATTTCTTATTTAAATAATATATTGTCAAATCAAGAAGTGGACGAGGTTGTAATTGCACTACCAAATACCCAATCCAAACAGATTCAGTTTTGTATGGAATTATGCGATTCATTTAATACTAAAGTTCGCATTCTTCCCGATTTTGACCAATATGCGAGTACTGCGAATCAAATTAACAATATTGGTATTGTACCTGTAATTAATGTGAATGATTTGCCTTTAGATAAATTAGAAAATAAATTATTGAAACGAGGATTTGATATTATATTCACTATTTTATTATTTATCGCTATTGGCTGGTGGTTATTGCCACTTATTGCCTTATTTATTAAATTAAGTAGTAAGGGGCCGGTCATTTTTAAGCAGGAAAGATGGGGCTTAAATAATGAAAAAATTATTTGCTATAAGTTTAGAACAATGGTGACTAAAAGCCTTGATATACTTGAGGATGGTAGTTTTAATCAGGCAACAAAAAACGACAATAGAATTACACCAATTGGTCGCATTTTACGCCAAACTAATTTTGACGAGCTTCCACAATTTTGGAATGTTTTATTAGGAAATATGTCGGTGGTTGGGCCACGTCCTCATGCTACCCCAATGAATATTGAATCGATGCATTCTGTTGACAATTATATGCTTAGGCATATTATCTTGCCTGGTATCACCGGTTGGGCACAAGTAAATGGTTTGCGTGGTGAAACCAAAACACCGGGGAGAATGCAGAAGCGAGTTAATTATGATTTATATTACATTCATCGCTGGTCATTTTGGTTAGACTTGCAAATTATTTTACAAACAATCATCAATTTTATTAAGGGAGATGAAAACGCATATTAGTATGAAAAAAATAGTTATTGCTTTTTTATTTTCAATTTTACTATTTGTACAAGGAAAAACGCAAATGGTTTTTGAAAATCATAATAATGAAGTATACAACTATTTAGCAAGAATGTCCCAAAAAGGACTCATTGAATTCAATGATGTTATTCTTCCTATCAGTAGAGAAACCATCACTAATAAATTATTTGAATTACAAAAAAATAGCAATAGCCTTTCGTTGATAGAAAAAAAAGAGCTCGTTTTTTATTTAAAAGAATTCACACCTATTTCTTTTTCGAACACAGGAAAACAAACTGCTGCTTTTTTTAAAAAAGATAATAATGGACGATTTCGTTCTTTTACGGCAGTTGGAGATAATTTTATAATTAACGCCGACCCGCTAGTTCAAGGAGCCGGTAGTAATTATAATAAAGTAAATTTTACACAACGTGCCATAGGAATTCAATTTTGGGGTAAAATTGGAAATCATATAGGGTTTCAGTTTTCGGGAAAGGATGTGAACGAAAGTAGGCATGACACTAGCAGAGACGCATATATTTACAATGGGCCACGAACTGGATTTGTAAACTTGGTTTATGACCCTTCTCGAAAAAATGTAAACTTTACCGAATACAAAGCTAATATTGGCTATAGTTGGAAAAATGGTTCAGTTAATATTGGACAGGATTATATGCTTTGGGGCTATGGTCAAAATGGACGCATTGTACTATCCGATAAAGCGCCAATATCTCCCTATTTAAGGTTTGATTATCAGCCACTTAAGTGGATTAAATTCAACTATGCCCACTTTTGGTTAAACTCTAAAATAATTGATTCCAGTAACACCTATAGCTTCAATAATCCCCTTTTTGGAGGTACCCGGATCACTTTTGTACCAAAATTTTTCGCCACACATTCCATCACCATAACACCTAAAAAGGGGATAGATTTTAGTATTGGAGAAAGTATCGTTTATACTGATCAACTTAACATGGCTTATTTGTTCCCTTTGATGTTTTTTAAAGCTGCCGATAACAACCAAAGCAATTACAATATTTTAGCCGGCAGCAATGGGCAATTCTTTTTTCAATTAAGTCTAAAAAATCGTCCAAGAAACACCCATCTTTATTCTACTGTTTTTATTGACGAAATTCGAATTAGTGAAATATTTAACGGCTTAAAAAGCAGAAATCAAATTGGTTATAATATAGGTGGTACCTTAAATGATTTTATACTACCCTATCTAAGTATTTATAGTGAATATACAAAGGTGTTTCCTAGCGTTTATAATAATTTAAACCCAGCGCAAAGCTATACTAGTTATGGTTCTTACTTAGGTGACTGGATGGGAAATAATTTTGACAGGTTACTTTTTGGTGCAAAATATACACCCATCGCAAGGCTTAAATTAGATGCACGTTTTCAATTGAGTCGTAAGGGTGCCGAAACCACTATTGAGCAGCAATATTTAGACAGCCCGCAACCGGTTTTTTTATTCAAAAAGCAATTTGAGCAGCGTGAATTATACATCAATGCTTCCTATGAAATATTGAATAATATATACCTAAG
>CANHPI010000199.1 GCA_947462425.1 Bacteroidota bacterium | reverse complement strand
TTACATTAGGTGTATTTTTTATATCTTCAGCAACATTTGCTGGCATATTAAATAAATAGACTGTTGTATCCTCTCCAATGTTTTCTTTAATACCGGCCTCAGTTACGTAAATATCATGCTTATCTAAAAAGAACTCATCAATGTTTAATAATCTGGTGGCTATTTTAACTTCATAAAAATGTTGAGCGTGCTCAGGCATGGCTTGTTTTTTATCATTGATAAATAATTCCCCATCTTTAATTTCTAATTTATCTCCGGCAATTCCAACGCAACGCTTTACATAGTGTTCGCGTTTATCAATTGGCCTACCAACTTTTTTTCCGTTTCTTACAGACATGCCACCTAGTTCAACGGTGAAATTTGGATTATTCATATTTTGGTAACCATATTGTCTTACCATTTCATAATAACTTGTGTATTGCTGAGTACCAATAGTTACGGTATCTCCATCAGGATAATTAAATACAATAATTTCTCCATTTTTCGGTTTCGAATATCCTGGTAAACGCATGTATGGTAATTTAATCCATTCTAAATATGATTGCGTTCCCGTTGTAAGTGGAAGCGTATGATGAGCAAACGGAAAGGCTATTGGTGTCTGTGGAACTTTAGCACCATAACACACTTTATTAACGAATAAAAAATCACCAACCATTAATGATTTTTCTAATGAAGAAGTTGGAATAGTAAACGCTTCAAAGAAAAAACCACGAATAATGGATGCTGCAACAACTGCAAAAATAATTGGGTCAGCCCAGTTTTTTATAAAAGAAGATTCTGATTTTATATCTGTAACTCCAAAAAATTTAATGTCTTTATTAAATCCTAAATAAGCAAAGTATAAATAAGGCATAAATGAAGCCATTATTAAATCGTTATTCATACGTTTTTTAAATGCTCTTGCTAAATGAAAACCATAAACGCCATACATAATTAAATTAACGCCAGGTACAATCATAATTAATCCCCACCATTTGGGGCGATTAATTATAGTACCTAAAACCCAAAAATTATAGATTGGAATAAGTGCCTTCCAACCCGGTAATCCAGCTTTTTCAAATATTTTATATAAGCCTACAAATGAAATTAAAACGAGTATTAGAAAAATGATATTGCCCATATTGTGATGTTGTTAGTTTTTTGATTTTTGTTTTTGAATTTGTTTTATAAATATTAATTTTTTTTTGAGAGGTAGTTTTTTCTACTAACAAAAAACATTTCTCAAACAACTTGCCATTTTAAATTAAATCATTCATTGTAAATATACCTTTTTTGTCTTTAATATATTCGGCTGCTATAACTGCGCCTAACGCAAATCCTTTTCGGTTATGTGCTTTATGCATAATTTCAATGTCATCAATTGCAGAAGTGTATTTTATAATGTGCGTGCCAGGAATTTCCCCTTCTCTTACATCTTTAATAAATAATGTTTCAGAAGAATTATCAGTGATACTCCAATGTTTTTTTCGTTCTATTTTTTCGAGAATTTGATTAGCAAGCGAAATTGCTGTTCCACTAGGTTTATCTAATTTATGAATATGGTGAATTTCTTCGATTTCTACATTATAGGAATCATATTTGTTCATTAATTCAGCTAGGTAAGTATTTATCTTAAAAAATAAATTTACTCCCAAACTAAAATTTGTTGCATGAAATAAAGCTCCGTTTTTTTGCAGACAAAATTCCTGTATCATTTCAAATTCATCATACCAGCCTGTTGTACCAACAGCAATGGGAACTTGAGCCACGAAACATTTTTTAATATTAGAAATAACAGTATGTGGCGTGCTAAATTCAATTGCAACGTCAGCTTTTTTTAAATCCTCATAGGTAAAAGTTGAAGCATTTGTTTCATCTACTTTTAATACAATGGTATGGCCTCTTTGTAAGGCGATAGCCTCTATCTCTTTACCCATTTTTCCGTATCCTAGTAATGCAATATTCATGTTGTAATTCTTTAACCGCAGAGAGGCAGAGAGTTTGCGCAGAGGTCGCGAAAAAATCTTTGTGTTCTTTGCTTTTTACTTTGCGTTCTTTGCGGTTAAGTTTTTATTTAAATTTTAATTTCAAAGTTAAACCTGCTTGTAATTTATTATTATAATCAAAATTTGAGTAAGGTTTAATTTGCATACTTAAATCGTCACTCACATCAAAGGTTTTTAAATGCGCATCCACATTAGCATCAATGATATTGACAAAGTAAACTAAGGCGCCAAGAATTACTGCCATGTCTCTGTATTTTCTGTAATATCTTTTTTGAGTAACTAATTGATCACTACTATAAAGTGTTGTATTTATAGTACTTTCATCGTCATCGTATATAGCTTTTAAATTATTGCTATAATATTTGTATTTAATCTGATTGGTTATTCCCCAGTATCCTATTCCACCAAGGGCAACATAAATAACCGGAGCTTTCCAATATTTTTTATTATAAATCTGCCCCAAGCCAGGTAAACAAGCACTCATTATTGTTGCTTTGCGAGCATTTGAATAAATGGCTTTTTTTGTGGCGCGCTTTGTTTGAATAGAATCATTTCTGATTTTATTCTTTAAAGAATCATTGAGCTGAGCTTGAACAGATGAACAAACACAAGCAAAAAATAATATATATGTTAGTAAAATTTTCACCAAAGCAAAAATAATCACAGTATTTAACCAGTATTAATTACTGCGATTAATGTTTAGTTAATTAATGTCAAAAAAAGATAAAATATGTTCTAACTCAGTATCATTACTAAAGCTCAAAGTAATTGATCCGGTACCTTTTGGATTACGCTTAAAATCAAAAGAGTTACTGAATATCTTCTCTAATTTTTTAGCTATTTGTTTGTCTTCAATAGTTAATGGTTTTTCTATGCGGGTTGTTTTTGGTTTAAATAACAATTTTTCTTCTCGAGCTAATTCTTCTAATTGGCGAACAGATAATTCATTTTCAACAGCCAATGCAAAAATGGCTAATTGCTTATCTTCATTTTCAATACTTAATAAAGCGCGAGCATGACCCATTGAAATATCTTTATCACGAACTGCTTTTTGAATAACTGCTGGCAATTTAAGTAAACGTAAAAAATTGGTTATAGTACTACGTTGTTTATTCACTTTTTCACCAAGTTGTTCTTGCGTAATATTACATTCATCTATTAAACGTTTGTAACTTAATGATACTTCAATGGGATCTAAATCTTCACGTTGAATATTTTCAATTAAGCCCATCTCCAACATTGCCTGATCATTTGCAACTCTTATATATGCAGGTATGTCTGTCAATTCAGCTAACTGAGAAGCCCTAAAACGACGCTCCCCTGATATAAGCTGGTATTTATCATATCCTAATTTACGAACCGTAATTGGTTGAATAATTCCGTGTTGCTTAATAGAATCAGATAATTCTTGTAAAGCTATTTCTTCGAAATTAGTACGTGGTTGAAACGGATTTGTTTCAATATTTTTTATTTTAATAATAGCGATAGAACCAACTACGGGAGCATCATCGCCTGTTTGTTTGGTGGTAATATCTGTCTTAGCATTTTCTAACAATGCACTTAATCCTCTTCCTAATGCTGGTTTTTTATTATTGTTGCTCATATTTTTGTTATTAGTTTTTGGTCATCAGTTGTTCGATTTTTTTATTTAAAACTAAAAACTCACAACTAAAAACTGATTATTTATCCTTCATTAAATTCCGACTCCTCTGATGTAAAAGTCATGGTGCGATCTTCATCGCTTATTTTTGTTAAACCATTACGTTGTAAAATTTCACGCGCTAAATTTAAATAGTTAACAGACCCCTTTCCAACTGCATCATGCATAATAATAGTTTTGCCATGACTTGGAGCCTCAGCTAATTTTACATTACGTTGAACTATGGTGTTAAATACCATATTTTGAAAATGCATTTTTACTTCTTCCACAACCTGATTGGCTAATTTCAAACGAGGGTCATACATGGTTAATAGTACTCCCTCAATATCTAAATTAGTATTAATATGTTCTTGAATTAATTTTATGGTTTGCAATAATTTACCCATTCCTTCTAGTGCAAAATATTCGCATTGTACTGGAATAATAACACTATCAGCAGCCGCTAACGAATTAATTACAGTTAATCCTAATGATGGACAACAATCAATAATGATAAAATCAAAATCTCCTTTTATTTTATCCAATGCAGCTTTCATCATATAATCTCTGTTTGGGAGATTAACTATTTCTAATTCAATAGCTACTAAGTCAGTATTAGTTGGTAGTAAATATAAATTAGGAGTATCTGTTTCTAATATAACGTCTTGCGGATTATTGTTATTAAGTATACACTCGTATAAACCCGCTTTAATATCTTTAGGCTCTTTACCAACCCCAGAAGTAGCATTTGCCTGCGGATCTGCATCCACTAATAGTGTTTTGTATTCTAAAACTGCTAAAGAGGCTGCTAGGTTTATTGCAGAAGTAGTTTTACCAACTCCACCTTTTTGATTTGCTATTGCTATTATTTTTCCCATGTCTTTATTTATTAATTGTTTCCCCTATTTCTAAAAGAGTTAATTTTTTTCCTTGTCTGTTAAATCTATTAATTGCTTCGTGTTTATCAATTTTAATAAACCCAAAAGTATCGTAATGCATACCAATTATATCGTTGCATTTAATAAATTCAGTTGCAATAATGGCATTATCAATTCCCATAGTAAAATTATCTCCAATAGGTAATAAAGCAAAGTCAATTTGGCGATAATCGCCAATTAATTTCATATCCCTTGTTAATGCTGTATCTCCAGCATAATAAAAATTTTTGTCACTACTTTCAATTACAAATCCCATAGGATTTCCTCCATAACTTCCGTCAGGTAAACTACTGCTATGAATAGCATTTACGCATTTTATAGAGCCAAAGTCAAATACTTTTTTACCACCAATATTCATTGGATGAATATTTTCTACTCCTTGTTTTTGAAGCCATATATAGATTTCCCAGTTACAAACTACTATTGCATTTGTACGTTTAGCTATTGATACAGCATCTGCAATATGATCCTCGTGTCCGTGGGTAATTAAAATGTAATCAGCTTTTACAGTATAGGCATCGATATGTTTTGCTAATTCGTTTGGAGTAATAAATGGATCAAACAACAAATGTTTTCCATTAACTTCAACCCCAAAACAAGAATGACCGTAATATGTTATATTCATTATAGAAATTTCAATAAAAAGCACAAATTGAATTAGGTAAATTTAAACTATTTAGGAGCTTTATCTGTTTTTAGTTTTTAACAGTAAAATTCATAACTTAGCAAAAATGTTAATAATATAATGCAGTCCATCACAATCTTATCGGCAACCAATAGAGTTGATAGCAATACTGAAAAAGTAGCTAAATATTATTTGTCAGTTTTAAAAAGCAAGGGTATTGAGGCTGAAATATTTAGTCTTAAAGATTTGCCTAAATCAGTTTTGCATTCAGATTTATATGGCAAACGGTCTGAAGACTTTCAAAAAATAATAGATACTTTTATAGCCTTTCAGAATAAATTTATTTTCATTTCACCTGAATATAACGGGAGTATTGCTGGAATTTTAAAGGTGTTTTTAGACGCTATTCCCCCAAAATTATGGACAGAAAATAAAGCTTGTCTAGTGGGAGTCTCAACAGGAAGGGCAGGGAATTTGAGAGGAATGGATGATTT
>CANHPI010000198.1 GCA_947462425.1 Bacteroidota bacterium | reverse complement strand
GTTTTTTTACTGTAACATCAGTAACACCATCAACTGTTTCGCCAATTGTTCTTTTGTACATTTCAGGAACTTGTTGATTTATACTTTTGGTTTCAACTAAAATTTTCTTAGAATTTTCTGAAAGGCCATCAATACTAGCAACACCGCAGGTTTTTGGTGATTCAGCTTCAAGTTTTTCAATTTTCTTTTGTCTTTCTTTTACATCCTCAGATTTCATTTCTGATTTTAAAGCATCACGTTCTGCTTTTAATTCATTTTTAGTTTTTTCTTGTGCAGAGCAATTTTGAGAAATTGAGAAAACTAAGCCAAGACAAATGGCTGCATTGTAGAACATTTTTTTTAACATAACATTTTTTTTTAATTGTTTATTTTTTCCTACTCGTTTGGCTTTTCGGTGTCGCCCTGTTTTTGTAGTAGTTTCTAGACTCTACTTTTTTTGAGTTACTTGAAAGCACGAAAACTATTAAGTGTTTTCAATTTTTTTAATTTTTGTATTATTTCTCGTTTTAAAAAAAGCTAGCCAAAAGTGTTGCTTGCTTCTAATATTAAGTTTATTTAGAAAAAATGTTTAATTCACAACAAATGAGTTAAAGGAACATTTAACCATATTTGCCAAAAATTAGTTATGTGAAGCTATTTTATCTGTTTACAGATTGACTTAAGTTTTTTCTCTTTTATTATTTTGTTAAGATCACTTATTTTATCTTTAAACGCATTGCGATTACCACAATTACAAAGTTCTGTCAATGGGTCTTTATCAATGATTAGCCCATATAATTCTTTCAATGTTGGAGCATTTTCTAGTTTAGCGTATTCTTCATAGGTAATTTTGAGAAAAGCAACATTTAGGCCAATACCTCTATTATCAAGTAAGTAGCCATTTTTAAGTAAATTAGGTAACGCTAATGCGTTACCCAATTTTATGTCACTAGGATGAGGATATGAAATAATTTCTGTTTTATCATCAGAAAGTAAAACAGGTACTAAATTATTGTAATCTGCTTTTGTTTTATATACTAATGTAGGTGGCGAGGTTTTATTGCTAAAGTCTGGTTTAAACATTGTTTTGTTCTGTCCTTTGCATGCAGCCACCACTAAAAATAAAATTAAAAGTTTTTTCATTGTTGTACAATAATTTTTTTATTGATGCTACCATTGTCAGTTTCTATATGTAACATGTATAAGCCATCCTTCAAATTTGTCAATTGAATGGTATTATTTGTTACATTTTTATCTATTGATACTTCCTTTCCTTGAATATCAAAAAATGATACATTTATGATAGTTCCTTTATAATTTTTCAAGTCAATATTTATAATATCTTTTGTTGGATTAGGATAAATATTGATTGATTCATCTAGGGTAGTATTGTCTATGCCTGTTGATTGTTTGGTGACAGTAACAATCCATTGTTTTGTGCTTGCATCTTGCGCTGTTACAGTATAAGTAACTGGGCTTGAGAAGTCCTGTGGAGTGCCAGAAGCGGGACTAATACTTGCAAAATTTGAAACAGAAATTATTGGTGAAAGTGAGGCAATATTGGTTGTTGAAGATACTGTTAAATTTACAGTCGAGTTATTTATATTAGCTGTACCAACAATTCCAGTTGTGGTAAAAGCAGTAATTTCTTTAGCAGAACTTAAAATAACTGTTCTGGTAATATTGGCTTCCAATAAATAAGTTCCAGTGCTTCCAGTAAAATAAGGTGAAACTAAAAAATAAATTGTTCCGCCACCATTTAAAGTAATATTATTTGAAATTACGTCATCAAATGCATCTGACCATATAATACCGTCCGTTGAGTAGGATAGCAACCCATCAACTGTGTAAGTTTGAGAATTACCACTATTATATGAATCATGGATTCTACTTGAAATAGAATAATTGTAACCTGAAGGAAGTACCATTTTATAATAATCGTAATCATTTCCAAGATGAATATTAGAGCCAACTGTAGTTTTTGTGGCTGTGTTACCTGCAAAATTTATTGGAAAATTAAATGCTGTACTTTGATTATTATTAGATTCATAAATATCAGGTGTTAAACCAGGGTCTTTAACTTGAACATTAATTGGGTTAGAAAATGCACCATTACCTAAAAACTCCCAATTTCCTCCAGTTGGTTTACTCCAAACAAAAAATTGATATGTTCCTGCTGTATCATTAATACCATCTGTTATTGTATAAGTTAAACCATTTGTAAAATGCTTATTTGAACCAAGTGACAGTCCAGTTTTAACTGATAATTCTCTTATCCAAGTTCCATCTGATTTATGAATATCAACAGAAATATCTCCATCGAATGCAGATGTTGCATAATTTGCTACATCAAAATTAACATCAAATGTTTGGTTCCTTGTTATAATATTGGGAGTAGTTACTATTGCTGCATATAGTTTGAGTGGGTTAGTATCATTTCCTTTAACTTCAACAGATTTAAAATTTTGGTAACTTCCATTTGCAAAGGCAATCCATTGTTGAGTCCCTGTTGGTTTGTAGTATACACCAATGGTATAATTCCCTGGTGTTAAAGCAGAAATATTACTAGTTGTAAAAACTATTGGATTTGTAAAATAACTATTGAAATTTAAGCTGTATCCTGTTTTAGTTTCTATGTAAGAAACAAACTGGTTATTCGAATTGAATATCGCAGCAGTAAAATCTCCAGTAAAATTATTGGAAGAGCTAGTGCCAAAATTAGCAAAATTTGCAGATACACTAAATCCATTGCCATATTCTATTGGATCTGGATTTACTGTAATTTCAGTATATAGTCTCATATCGTATGTTTGTGTAATAATAGGAGGTTTTATTCCAATTATTACTCGTTGATTTGTATTAAATCCACCCGTTCCTCCGCCTGTTCCTAAACTTCCTGGATTTAGCGAGTTAATGTTAAAATACGCATCAGCTTCGCCACTCCATCCCCAATTAAAATGAAAAAAATCGTTATTGTTGTACCCATCACAAACAAAAGAATGTCCACCACCACTTCCTGTTCCTGCATATTGCATAGGCCTGCCTGCATCTAATTCAGCTTTAAGTAAGTTTTTCCATTCTGAATCAGTATAATTCGTTTTATATTTTCCTTCTACAGATGAGGAATAACCAAAATAATCTTTTAATGCATTTACTACATCTAATGTTTGCGCTCCACTACCCCCAGTAGAACTAATGCCGTAATCCATATCTACACTAACTCCGCAATGATACATTAAGGTTGCTACTGCATTATTGGAGCTTGTTACTTGATTTGGCATGGATGTCCAATTGTAGGAAGTACTTCCAAAATTTGCAGATAATGTTCCATATTTACTATGATTATAAGAATGTGAACCAGTTCCTGTTGCTGGATAATTCCAAAATTTCATTACTTGTGCCATTGCAGTGGCCACACAGCCTGAAACAGTTCTTTCATTTGCAACATTATCATAAGGACAAAGTGCATTATAATAAGGCGATTGGTCCCACTTAGTTTGAATTAATGGGCTTACCGCGCCCTTTTTACCTAATGAATTATTAGAGGTATTTCCACTAATTAATTCTGTCCACTCTTTTTGCAATTCATTGGTTTGAGAAATATTATTTTGAATAATATATCTAATTTCATTTTTATATCCTTCTAACCATTTTTGTGCATTTGTCGGGATATTATAAGGATTGAAATCGACCTCGTCTGAGTAACCTAATATAGGGGTAGCATTGTCATCGGCTGAAACTATTATATAACCATCGCCATTTGAAACATTAAAAACATAAAAGTAGTTAGTAGCTTTAATTATTGCTGATGAACTATTGGCTTTTGACGATGAAGTATAAGAAAGTTCAAGATTAACACCATTTTTAAATGATTCAGAACTAGTTTTACTTGTCAAGAAGTTTTGACCAACAAGTTTTGCTTTTGCTTCGTCAATGGGCTTACTAAATGCTAGTAGGCTTATCGAAAGAAATAATAGAATTGTAATTGTTTTTTTCATTTTTGGGTAATTGTTTATTTTTGTGGTTTTAATAGTGAATTTTGATTTATTTTAAGCATCTGCACCCTTTATGTGGCTTTTAAAATCTTCGGAACCTAAAACTTGAATTTCATCTAGAAATCCCATTACAAATCGTCCAGGTGCTTTGTAGCATTGTACTTGTGCTTTAAAATAATACTTTCCAATATCAGGTAATTGCTTTATGTAGGGAGCACTCATCGGGTATTCCTCTTTTAACAATAAGTAAGCCCTCATACTCATTTCTAATTCAATTTCTTTATCCATGCTTTTTCCTTGAAAACCAAAAATATCAGGCTTATGGAATTCATGTTTTTCTTCATGTATCATTGGTGTTTCCAGTACTTCTGCACTTGTTATACGTTCAATATTAAAATACTTGTTTAGTTTTGTTTTTACCTCAAAAGCAGAAATGGCATTATAATTATCTGTAAAGCAAGTAGGCTCCACCAAACGGTCTGAAACACTTTGACTATTTGCAGAATTATAACCTTTTATAAGAAGCTGTTTCCTTTCTACAATTGCAATTGTGATTTGTTCCACAATTTTTGCCAAGTTCACTTTAAATAAACTTTCTGTTCCCAATTGTATTTCGCTAGATTGTTGTACTTTTTGTAAAACACTTTGCGCTATTGGGTTTTTCTTTCCTGAAGATAAAAGAAGTTTTTTTAGATAGTCCGCTTCTTGAGGTGTGAATGGAATTAGGTCATTATCAGATGATGTTGCAATAAATAATTTATTATTGCTATCTTTTTCAATATTGAAGCCCAAATCATTCAACAAATCGAGGTAACGATATACCGTTCTTTTGGAGGTATCAAGGAATGTTTCGATACTTCGTATCGATTTTGGTGGTCTTGCCTTAAGGTAATTTATGAGCTGAAATAGCCTAAATATTCTATTCTGATTAAACATATTTTAAGATAGCTAACAAATAAAGTTAATAGCAATGAAGCAGTCAAACAATTGACCTTATTTGGCAGAAAATATTAATTTGGTATAATTTAATCAAATAAAATATAATTGTATTTCAGAACTTTAAAATGAACTATTAGAATAAGTTGTTTAAAAGCTCAGTAATAATGAAACTTATGAAAAACCTTAATTTAGATTATTTTCTTTCAAAGCATTTATTAGTAGTTTATAAAAAAATAAATCAATTATATATGTTTGCCTATCTTTAATTGAAAACAATAATTATATAATTTGCTTAACAAAAGTAAACTACCATACATAGATGGTTCTTTAGCGATTATAACTAATAATGTTAACCATGCCCAATAAATACGATTTAACCATAAACAATTGTGCCATTACAGTTGAGAATATATTTAGTAAAGAGCTTAAAAGGCCGTTTGATAATTCAATCAATTTAAAAGAAAAAATAAGGCAAAATATTTTAGAATCATTATTTGGTTTTTCTGAATATGTAATCCTTGACTTGCATTATTACAAGGAACTTCATGGTTTAATACTAGATATCGCTAAGGAATCAAATATTCAAACGCACGAATTCAGTATAGATTATCTTTTAAACTTAAATTTTTTCTCCGATGAAGATTTAGCTTCCATTCCAGAAAAACCTAATGATGGCAATTATAACAGTTTATTAAAAAAGTATCGCTTCAGTTTTTTACATAACAATACAGTGGTGAGTTTTGAGAATGATTTTGAAATTACCATAGAATATAATGAAACTTT
>CANHPI010000197.1 GCA_947462425.1 Bacteroidota bacterium | reverse complement strand
TTTAGTCTATAAAAATAATAATAAACTAAAAACAATATGTATTAAATATGAACAAAAATCCTCAATTTATTTGTTATTTTTGTTTGATAGGTTAAATATTATGGCAAAAACAACAATACAAAAAACCACATCTTTTTCTGGTAACACATCTAAAAAAACGATGTTTGAAAAAATTGAAAACTATCTTGAAAAAAACGAAAAATTATTTTTTTGGAGTATTCTAATTTTAGGAATAATTTTAGTTTTTATGAGTTTTAATGCTCGAATTAGTGAGGCACATGATGATTCTTTATACATTGAAGCTGGTTACAAGTACGTTCATGAATTTCCAAATTACTATTATACCTCAAACGCACCTATGTATCCTATGTTTTTAGCATTATTAACATTGGTATTTGGCACTAATTTAATATTTTTTAAATTATTTTCTGTTTTGTTTTACGCATTGGGAGCTATTATTTTTTACAAAGCATTAGATAAAAAAGTATCATCAATTCTTAAGTTTTTCATTTATACATATTTATGTGTAAATTATCTGGTTATTTATTTTGCAAGTCAAACATTTTCTGAGTCATTTTATATTTTAATTCAGGCAATCTTTTTTTATTATTTTACCAAATACAATTTTTCTGAAGATAAAATTACTGTTGTTATAAAAAAAGATTGGAAAAAGTGGTTAATACTTGGTTTTTTAATGATGATTTTAACACTTGCTAAAAATATTTTAATCTTTGGTATAATTGCAATCATACTTTTTTACACTATAAAAAAAGAGTGGAAAAAAGCAATCTTTGTCTCAAGTTCTTTTGCTTTATTTAAATTACTATATGAGATTATTAAAAATTTTATTTGGGGTAAATCAGCTATTCAATATCAGTCTCAAATGGGTATATTATTTAATAGAGACCCATATGATGCTAGTCAAGGTAAAGAAGACTTAATAGGTTTTTTTGGTAGGTTTTCAGATAACATTGCAATTTATTTAGGTAAACGTTTTTATCAAATTATTGGTTTTTTTGATGAGGAATTTTTGTATACGAAAGTTATCAAACAAGATGGGCAAATGATTGAAACATCAAATAATAGTATCTACTTCTTTTTCGCGTTCATTATTTTAGGCTTGACTTTTTTTGGCACATACAAAGCTTTTAAAAATAAGAACGACTTAGTCTTATTTTTTAGTTTATTCGCAGGTACAATTTGTTTCGGAACATTTTTCGTACTTCAAGCAAGATGGGATCAGCCTCGTTTTGTGATGGTTCATATGCCTGCAATACTTTTAGGAATATTTTATGGCTTATATGTTTATTTTATAAAAAAACCCTCGAATCAATTTGTATTTATAGGTATTATTTCATTGGTATCTATTTCATTTTTATTGTCTTCTAGTAAAAGAGCTTTTAAGAATTTACCAATAGTATCTAAAAATTTAAAAGGTGATATTTATTACGGTTATACTCCTGATTGGCAAAATTATCTAAAATTAAGTGCTTATTGTAAAGATAGTCTGCCTAAAAATAGCTATGTGGCGGCAAGAAAAGCGCCTATGAGTTTTGTTTATGCCAAAGGAAAACACTTTTATCCTATTTATTCAGTTATAGCAAAAGATGTTCAAACTAATCAATCTAACCCTGATTCAGCGTTAGCGATTTTCCATAGAAATAAAGTATCACATTTATTAATAGCAAGCTTAAGAATAAATCCGACTAAAAATACCGGTGATGTGATTAATACTTTGCATAACATCGCAGGACCAATTATGCAAAAGTACCCTGAAAAACTTGTACTTGTAAAAGAAATTGGTATTAGTGAACCAGCCTACCTTTATGAAATAAAATATTAAAATGGATTTTAATTACACAAAAATAAAACTAGGTAATATATTATATAAATATTGTTTCCCACTTTATAATTTATCTTACTCTAAATTTAAACTAAAAAATGATAAAGCTGAAATTGATTTATTGACTACAATAATTAAACCTGGAGATTATATTTTAGATATTGGAGCAAATATTGGATTTTACGCAAAAATTCTCTCTAATTTAACCACAGATAAAGGTAAAGTATTTTGTTTTGAACCGGATTCTTTGAATTTTAAATATTTAAAAAGAAACACTCATTCTATAAATAATATTATTTTGTTCAATAAAGCAGTATCAGATAAAGAGGGCGAAATAAAAGTTTATAAATCGAAATTATTAAATGTTGATCATAGAACATACCCAGTTAATAATTATGAAAGCATTGAGGAAATAGAATCAGTTTCGATAGATGAATTGTTGCGTATGAATATCATTGAAAAAGTTAACGTTATTAAAATTGATATTCAAGGCTATGAAATGATCGCTTTTAAAGGAATGAATAATTTACTGTCAAATAGTCTGGATTTAAAGATAATTGCAGAATATTGGCCACATGGATTTAAAAGAGCCGGAACTAGTGCTATAGAATTTTATGATTTTTTTAATCATATTGGTTATAATTTTTACTTAATTGATAATAACAAATTAATAAGGGTAACTAAAAAGTATATTATTGAAAATAATGATAAACCTTTTGAGTTTAGTTTTAATGTTTTAATTCAAAGAAACTAATTTTAATTAGGAACTGCTATTAAATCAGTAGAACCTTTTTGAGGGATATACTTTTTATAATTATTCAAATTTAATTCAAAATCAGATTTTGTGTCAAATATTTTATAATTTAAGTCCGTAAAGTAATTGTAATAAAAATCAAACGATATGTTTTTTTCATCCATTACATATAGTCCAATTTCAAAAATAATTTTTGGCCTGTATTTTTCAATTGCTTTTTTAGCGCCTTTAAATACTTCGTATTCATGTCCATCAGTATCAATTTTAATAAAGTCAATTTTATCTATATTATTAATTTCAGTAAAATCATCTAAGGATATTGCTGGAACACCATCTGCTGATTTTGGAGTGCCTAAATGCACGGGATGATCATTTACGCCCCTGTCTCCATTTACTTTCCAACTGGAAAATGCTACTATTTTAGGCTTATCAGAAGATTTTTCGGAAACAAAAGAATTAATCACACTTACGTTTTTTGCGATAGATTCATTTAAACTCAAATTCTTTTTCAGCCTTTCTAATGCATAAAAAGTAGGTTCAAAAGAATAAACTTTACCATTTGGGACTAATTTCGCAAATTGTAAAGTCATTAAACCAACGTTTGCCCCAATATCAATAATTGTAAAATCATCCTTAATTATTAAAAAAGAATTTTTAGTAATATGCTTTTGAAAACTTCCAAATAAATACAATGATAGTTCGATGCCTTCCGATAAATCTACTTCATAATTTACACTATCAACTTTAATGACACGTTTTTCTTTACCTACAAATATGGTAACAGTTTTATAAAGAATTTTAGCAAGAAAAATTTTAATTCGTGTTATCGGTAACCAACTATTTAGCATATGTAATTAATTATACGTAAATATAATTTTTTTATTCAAAAGCTAATCAAAATTATTTTTTTATTTTATTAATACTACCTAAAAACAGTAACAGTTCCAGTGTATTTTTTATATTTACTTTCAATTATATAAAAATATAGTCCATCACTTACCTCATTTCCATTTAGTTCATTTCCCTTCCAATTTTCAGCATTTATATCTTCTGAAAAAAATATTTTAGTTCCCCATCTATTAAATATTGTTACTGAGTATAATTCACAATCATCCATTTCAAAATTTAACTCATCATTTACGCCATCATTATTTGGAGTGAACACATTTGGCAATTTAATTGTGCTATTAACGTTTGATTGAGTTATTGTAAATTGCTTAATAGTTCGACAATTATTATTATCCGAAACAGTAACTGTATAATTCCCAACTTGTAAATTTATTGCAGAATTCCCCCCTCCACCTATTGGCTCCCAAATAAAGGTATATGGTGCAGTACCTCCAAACACACTAATGGTTGCATTACCTAAAATGGTATTATCACAATTAACATTTTGTAATGATATAGCTGATATAAGATTTTCGTTTTTTGATATCGCAATTGTTCCCGAGGCTACACATCCATTTGAGCTAGTAGTTAATAACGAATAAGTTCCAACGCTTAAAGAGTTAGCTATCGAAGTACTACCACCTGAAGGCAGCCATGTATATGTAAAAGGAGCAACTCCGTTGCTAATAAAAGCTTGTGCACTTCCATCTGTTACTCCACCACAACTGACTGGAGTTGAAGTAAAGGCAATATTAAGATTCCCGGATTGAGTAACAGAAACTGCATCTAAAAAATTGCCAATACCAGGATTTCCGCCGCTAGCATAAATAGAATTAAATCGTAAACTAAAATTTGTTCCTACCCCTGAAGGTAAAATGTAACTTAATGTATAATATCCCCATGCAATATTATCATCTGCAAACACTCCTAAAATATTATATGGACCTCCAACAGGGCCAATACCCAAACTCATTGTGTCAATTCCAGCCCTTCCTCTATGAGCAAAAGATATCGTGATTAATGTGCCGGGAGTAGAACTGAAATTTTGAAATAAAGTAGAAACCATATAAGCATTAAGCTCAATAAATTGATTTCCTGAATATGAAGGCACTCCATTAAAACCAGATCCCCAAACTTCTATTTTATTGTCACTGGCAGTTGTTTGCCAACATGGAACTAAACTAGCATCAAAAATACCAACTGAGGATGTTACTTGATTATTTTCAAAATCTGTATTACACAATAAATTACATTGTGCAATAACTGAGTCACTTATAATTAAAAGAAAAAAAACAAATACATGAAAAAGATAAACTCTAACATTACTAATAGACGATAACATATTTAGAACAAAAAATAGCATTGTAAAATTAAATTTATAATTTATAATTCAAATCAGTTGAGATACCTGGCAAAACTTTCTATTAAAGGCGGATAAGTTTTTGCTTTCCCCCCAAAATATTATTAATAACTCTGTTAGTTTAAAAAGCGTTTCCTTCTTTTTCTTTTTGCTAATCAAAGTTGCATAAGTAATTTTATAACAGTTTGCTAGATTAATAATGTTTAACTTATAAATAGCTTTTTTTCTATTAATATTATTTAATTAAAAAATCTATCGCTACTTATTTTCAAATGTACAATAAAAAATAACATCTTTTTTTATTGTACACCTAAAACTGAATTTTTAACATTTCAAAATGCAGTTTTAACATTTCAATTAAAATAAAATATAACTGAGCTATAAAAAAAATTAAAATTAAAACAAGCAACACCTGATGGTTTGCAACACAAAATAAAATTCGTTTTTACAAAGAAAAAATCAATCCTTTTTCTTCACCAACACCAATCCAATAATGGTAATACCTGCATTAATAATAATTAACTCATTACCTATTTGATAATTGCAATAAGGCGTTACAATATAGTTTGCAATCAAGTAAGTAAGTATTGGCGCAATAACGCATATTACAGGCACTACTGCATCTCTTAAATTGAGTTTGGTAAATAATCCTATCGTAAATAATCCTAATAAGGGGCCGTATGTATATCCTGCTAGCATTAAAATAGTATCGATAATAGCACGTTGATTTAAAACATCAAATACAATAATAACTAACCACATGATTACTGCAAAACCAATATGAATAAGTGTTCGGCGTTTTGATTTTTCTTTTTCAGATAAAACAGTATTCTTATCATACTCCAACATATCAATGTAAGTAGATGTGGTA
>CANHPI010000196.1 GCA_947462425.1 Bacteroidota bacterium | reverse complement strand
TCTAATCCCTGCTGACCATCCTCAGCTTCGTCTACCGTATATTTTTCAAATTCTAAAATTTCTTTTATGGTTCTGCGAATAGCCTTCTCGTCGTCTATAATTAATATTTTTGGCATAATTTATTTAGTTATGAGTTTTGATTTATTAGTTTTGAGTTGTTTTTGTCCTCAATAATTTAAAACATATTTCTAAGTTATTTTTCTTCGTAATTGTTTCGTTTCACTTTTAGCCTTCTTATTATCTAATCTCTTTGCTTTAACCGCCTTGCTAACTTTTGTTGGTTTTCGTGGCTTTGAAACTTTAAATCCTTGAAGAATTAATTTATAAAATTTATCTTTAAGTAACTCTTTATTTTTTAATTGTGTTCTGTCGGTTTGTTCTTGAAGATGAATCGTTGTTTCTTTTTCTAATTTTTTATTTAGTTTATTCAAAAGGATATATTTTTCATCGTCCATTAACAATTCAGATTCCGAAATATTAAACCACAATTCAACTTTTGATTCAACTTTATTTACATTTTGCCCACCAGCACCTCCAGAACGTGAAGTTTTAAAGATACACTCTTTAATTAACTCTCTTTCCTTTATTTCTTCAATCGTTTTCATTTTTTATTTCTTATTACGAATTTTATACGAATGTACGAATCTGTGTTTGCTGAGCTAAGCGGTTAGATTCGTATATTCGTATTGATTCGTAATCATTATAATCTTTGTTTAACTGCCTCAAATAAAATAACACCACTTGCAACGGAGACATTTAATGAAGCAATATTACCAACCATAGGAATCTTTACTTGCATATCACTACGCTTTAAATATTCGTTTGAAATTCCATTTTCTTCCGAACCCATAATAATAGCTGTTGGTTTAGTGAAATCAGCATTATAAAAATAATTATCTGTTTTTTCATGACAAGCAATAATTTGCAATCCTGAATCTTTTAAATAATCAATCGTATTTTTTAAATTATCAACTCTGCAAACTTTTAAACTATTTAAAGCACCTGCACTTGTTTTTACAGCATCTGCATTTATTTGAGCAGCGCCTCTACTTGGTATTACAATAAAATTAACACCAGCACAAGCAGCACTTCTGGCAATAGCACCAAAATTACGCACATCCGTTACCCTATCTAAAATTAACACTAATGGTACTTTTCCTTTTTCAAATATATCAGTTAATAAATCTTCAACATCAAAATACGTTATTTGGGAAACAAAAGCCAAAACACCTTGATGGTTTTTAGTAGTAATGCGATTGATTTTTTCGGGTGGTACAATTTGAATAGGAATATCTAAATTTTGAATGGCTTTACGCAATTCGCTATACAACTGATTAGATAATCCTTTTTGAATTATTATTTTATCAATTTCCTTTCCTGCATTTATAGCCTCTATAACAGCACGAGTACCAAAAATTAAATTATCTGAATTATCTTCTCTACTTCGATTATCTCTTCCTTTGTGCTGTTCCATTATTAATATTTAAATTGTGTAATGATATTAGTTTGTTTATATACTATTTTGATAAATGAAAAATAAAATTATTTTTTTGAAAAAAGCACATTTGAGTGCATATGCAAATGTATTATTTTTAGTGGTTTTTTTAATCATTAAACCTAATTATTACTATTAAAAATATTCACTTTGGTAGTGCTAAAAACTATAAACTACATAAACAATTAAAGCAATTTATAATCTATAATTATTAGATAGCAAAGCTATCAAACCTCCATTGTTAGTTAAAAAAATTAAAAAGTCTTTTAACTTCGCTTTAGAGGTTATAATTTAGAGACTTAATATTTTAGAAAATGAAAAAATTCCTTGCCTCAAAATTATTTCGTGCTATATGGTCGTTAGGGTTAGCTGCGTTATTATTTTATATTACTCCAACTTGTTTTAGTAAAACAACTATTGGTATTGTTTTAGGTGTGTTAGTTGTATTAGTAAATGGTTCGAATATTTTGAATAAAGCCCCAATCATTACTCATATTTCCCGAATTTTAGTAGGAGGTTTATTTATTTTCTCAGGCTTTATAAAGGCAAATGATCCGCTTGGATTTAGTTATAAATTACAAGAATATTTTGAAGTATTTAAAGCAGATTCAGGCTTATCTATATTTGAGAGTTTTGCCCACATTGCCCTACCCTTGTCTATTTTATTATGTGTAAGCGAAATGGCTTTAGGTTTTATGTTACTTATTGGCTATAAACGTAACTTAACTCTAGGGTTATTATTAACGCAAATTGTATTTTTCACCTTCCTTACATTTTACTCGGCCTGCTACAATAAGGTTGCTACATGTGGATGTTTTGGAGACTTTTTAGTATTAAAACCCTGGACAAGTTTTTGGAAAGACATTGCACTATTAATATTAATAACCTTATTAATTTCTGGTAAAGAAAGCATCAACGAATTGTTTTCAGAACTCATAACTATATCATTAACCGTTATAGCAATTGTTTTGTCGTTTGTCTTCCCAATTCATGCATACCGTAATTTACCCCCTTTTGATTTTAGACCTTATGCTATAGGAATGAATATTAAAGAAAACATGAAAGCAGGTGCTGATTATGTGCCAGCCGAATATGAATCGGGATTTATATACGAAAATTTAAAAACAGGAAAACAAGAACATTTTAATATGAAAAATTATCCTTGGCAAGATACATTAACATGGAAATGGATTGCTACTGATAACGTTTTAATTCATGATGCTGTGCATCCTCCAAAAATTGTTGATTTCTCAATCACCTCTTTAGATGGTAATGATTTAAAAGATAGCATCTTAAATAATAAAGATTATATGTTCCTATTAGTATGTTATGATTTAACGAAAACAGAAGATGATGAAACAGTTCATGCTAAAATAAACGACTTATATAAATTAGCTACTGCCGAAAAAATAAAAGTTTTAGCTTTAACTGCAGCAGATGCTAAACAAATTGATGATTTCAAACATAAACACCAAGCGATGTATGATTTTGCAAATGCAGATGGTATTGTTTTAAAAACAATGGTACGAGCAAATCCAGGATTAATACTTATAAAAGACGGAACAGTAATTATGAATTGGCATCACAATAATTTTCCAACATATAGCGATGTTAAACAGAAATACATGAAGTAAATAAGAAATGTTAAACTGTTAAACCAAAAACACTAACATCGTCAGTTTGCTCATTATTCCCTTTCCAGTTTAAAAATTCTTTTATCAAGATATTTCTGTGATTTTCATAATGATGATTGGCTATTAAGGATATCAGTAATTTGAATCGTTTACTTCCAAATTTTTTATTTTCTTTTCCACCAAATTGATCAATATAACCGTCAGAAGTCATAAAAATAGTGTCGCCACGAAGAAGTTGAAAAGTTTGAATATACTCGTCATTCATTTTTTCAAGGTTTTCAGAGCCAAAAATTAACTTTGATCCTTTTAATTCTATAATTTCAGATTTGCGTATAATATAAAGTGTGGTTTTAAAACCACAATACTTCAATTCATAGGTTTTCCAATTAAAAAATAAATAACCCAATTCAGCTGAATCTTTATTTGAGTTATTATTTAATGTTCTTTTAAATTGATTATTAGCAGAACAAATAATTGAATTGATGTCTCTTTCTAATTTATTACTTTCAAAAGATTCGCGAAGTGATCCATACGCGAGAAGCGAAACAAAAGCTCCTGGCACTCCATGACCAGTTGCGTCAGCAATACAATAACTTAAATAATCATCATCATTATGATACCAAAAAAAATCTCCACTTACAATGTCTTTCGGAAAAATAACAGTAAACGCATTTGGAATTTCTGATGAAAAATCCTTTTCTGATGACAATACAGATTTTTGAATTAATTCAGCGTAATGAATAATATCTGTTAACTGTTGATTTTTTTCAGCTAATTCATAAATTTTTTCCTCCACAATTTTTTCTAAATTAGAATTAATATGTGTCAGCTTAAGATTTAGTTCATTAACTTGTGTATTAAGTTCGATAGATTTAATAGCTTGACTAATGGTTAATTGAAACTCAAGTTCTTGAATTGGCTTTGTAAGCATTCTAAAAATATGAGCAGAATTAATCGAATGAACAACAGCATCTAAGTTAGGGTTACCAGACATCAATATTTTTTTTGCATCCGGAAAATATCTCATCGATTCCTCTAAAAAATCATCACCTTGCATACTTGGCATTGATAAATCACTAATAATGAGAGAAGGTTCAACTCCTTCAGTATGCAAAATACTCAATAGCTCTAATCCTTCAATAGGATCATTTGCAATTTCTATAATAAAATTATATTCGGGAAAATTATATAATTTCTCTTTTATTGAAAGCGTCAAATTAGCATCATCATCAATAATGACGATAGTATGCTGCATTGAACTTGATTCAATCTCAACAATTGGAGAAAATGTAAAATTATTTGATGCTGTTTGCATATTTTGAAAATCTTACAGTAAAAGTTGTATCACCTGGTTTAGAAATTACTTCTATTTTAGCATCAATACTTTCTAAGTAGTTTTTGCAAAAGTCAAGCCCCATGCCAATTCCCTCTTGATTTAATTTTGTTGTAAAGTCTGCTTTAAAAATGTTTTTTATATTTTCTTCAGTAATTCCCGAACCATCATCTTGTATCGTTACCAATACATCCTTATTTTCAGTAAATACGTTTAGATTTATTATTCCATTTGAACTACTTGCTTCTATTGCATTAGAAAGTAAATTAATCCATATATGAGACAATTTTTTAATATCACCTGTAATAAAGCAAGAAGCATCGTATGAAAAATTAAATCTACGAGAACGCAATCTATGTCCAACCATAACTAAAGCTGAGTCAATTGATGATTTTAAATCAAATAATTCATCAATGGAATGCGAAGATCTATTTGTATAATTTTTTATAGAAACAATTAAATTTTTACTCTTAAACTTAGCTGTTTCTAAAATAGCAAAGGATTGTTTAACTGAAATAAAGGAAATTAGTAAATCAAAAAGCTCAGATCCCCTCTCTTGACTAAAAATTGAATGTAATTTCTCATCAATATGCAATACGTCTGCTGTTAATAAATGATCTGCTCCTTGCTGAATGTTTTTAAAACTATATCGACTCAATTCCGCAATCAATATTTTTTTATGTTCTCTAAATTTAAGATTATGACTTGTATTTGCTAAAAAGTGATTTATTGTCTTCGTATATTGATAAACATAAATCGCTGCATCTTTAGTATTTTCGTTATTCACCAAAACCGTATAAGTATCCATTACTTTGTTGTAATGGAATAATAAATTTTCTAAAGAATTATCTAAAATGCTAACAGGAGAAGAAATTTCGTGAACAAAATCTGGAAGTATTTTATCTAATACACCAGACATGGCACTTTGAATATCATTTTTTTTTGTAGTGTGGCTGGTAACTTTTTTTAAATCTTCAATTTCTGCTTTTAGTTTATAAATCTCAAGTTCATAAGTACTTGTCAAGTTAGATTTAACAGAAATGTCCTTTGACTTAGTCGCTAAAATTGCTTCACTATTTTTTGATTTATTTTTAAAGTGATCTTGCAAGAAAATCGCTCGCTTGTCTTGCAAACTTGATTTACTTAAATCTTTGTTTGTGTGAGGAATATCATTTTTTGATATTTTTTTTTCGCTTAAAGTAACTTTTTTCATAGGACAAATTTTAGCTACTTGAAAAATACAGCATTAATAAGCC
>CANHPI010000195.1 GCA_947462425.1 Bacteroidota bacterium | reverse complement strand
CTAATAAGCTATCATCGGCTTTAAAGTTTAAACAATATTTTTTTAATTCAGGTATTGAATTTATGTAAGGGTCATGGTAACCAATTACAACAGGTAATCCGACTGATAGATATTCTCTTACTTTTAAAACAGCTCCTTCATATAATTCAGTTTTATGAAGTGCGCAAGTTCCAATTGCAAAATGCATTTCGTTTAATAAATCATGTAACTCATTTTTATTTAAGTAGTCGATTATGAAAATTGATACACCAATTAAATCGGCATAATTTTTTAAAATATCATTGTCAATTTTTCCAACAAAGTATAATTCTATAGTTTTATTTTTTTCTGTTTCAACAAACGAACGAATAATACGATCAA
The DNA here is from genome assembly GCA_947462425.1 of Bacteroidota bacterium. The sequence goes on along the minus strand of CANHPI010000195.1, from coordinate 5,372 downwards.
TACCATGCCAAACAGCTAATGTCCCAGCAATAAAAATACCTTTAAGTATTTTATCATTTTGTTTATTTTTAATTGCTTGTTTAAAGTTTTTATTTAATCCGTTGCTGATGACAATAGTATCGTAAGTTGGATATTTTTCCTTTTCAATTTTTTCAATTTCAGGTGTGACACAAATACCTCCAGCTGCTGATTTTAGTATTTTTTTTCCTAATTTTTTTTCAATAAAATATGAAAAATAAATATCGCTTATATAATAGCTCAGTATGCTTGGGCGACAACTAAATGGTATAATTTTTTTATTTTTTTTAATTGTAAGTTTAAGTTCTGCTAATTCATTTGTATTATGTTCAAAAATGATTTTATTTTTATTTTTATTTATTAGTTGCATTAAACTTAAACTTGCTAAAGGATAACGAAGTATAAAAAAATCATACTGGTCTTTTTTATCGCTAATAAAGTTATTTACGGTATTGAATAATTTTTTTGTATTAAAAAATCGTTTAAAATAATTTTTATTTGGATAATTTATCGGAATAGTTAAATTATATTCATCTCTATTTATATCAGTAGCATTGCCATCAAATTGCACAAATAAACTTTGAGGAAAAATTTCTTTTAGAGCCTCAAATTTCCTTTTCACCTTTAAATCAACTCCTGTTAGTTGCGTATTATAATCAGCAATATATAAATAACAAATTTTCATTTATCGGATTTCTGGTTTATCTAATCCCAAAGGGTAAGCAAATTTGTATAAATACACCAGTTGAAAGTATTTAAGAAGACGCAAATACCATGAAGCTTTTTCATCACCTTCACCATAAAATTTATGTGACACTGAGGGTTGATTCATGATTTCGTTAAACTCATCAATTGTGTAATCCCATTTTTTTGCCACATATTCTTTATCACGTTCTTGCCTATCTATTTCGTAAGGTTCATTTTTTAACTCTTCTAATGCCTCATCTCTTGTTAATTGGTTAATCATAATTAAATTAGACAGATGTGCTTTTCTCTTATCTACATTGAATTTTTTTCTTAGATAGTATCCTTGGTAAAAACGTGTGAAAATTGATTCGAAATGTTTACATGGATAAATCGAATAACCAATTTCATCTATTAGGCGTTTTTTTATTTCTTTGTTATTAAATTCTAAATTTTCAAATATTGTAATTGATTTGTATCCTAGCAAACTGTTTAATAGCCTTCTATTGATACTTAAATGAGGTATGTTTTTTAGAATTCCATTTCCAAATTTCTTGTAAATATTTTGCATATTAACAAAATCAAATTTTCTACTATAGATCCAATCGCGTGGTAATATCGATTCTGTCCATTGATTATTACCACTTATCATGTATTTTATTTGATGTTTTTTTGCTATTTCAAAGAGTGCTCCAAAAATGAACATGTCGGTAGGGACTTCCAAATCAATAACTCCTGCTTTAAAATAAGATTTTTGCATGTCTTTAAAGCCCTCCCAATTAATAACATACGTATATAAATCAAAACCTGAATACTTTACTAATTTATTAATGTTTTGCACTGCTAACTCATCATCCCATCCATTATCAAAATGCACAAGTAATGGCTTTAATCCATAATCTTTTGCTAACAGTACCATATATGAACTGTCAATACCTCCGCTCACACCAATGATACAATCGTATTTTTTATTTTTTCCCTTACGTTTAATCTCTTCTATGTCTTTTTTGAAAATATTATAACGAAATATTTTATCTCTGAATATCCCTTTTTCTGCTTCTCTTAAAAAATGAGAGCAGTAATTACAATTACCTTCGCTATCAAAGCTAATGTTAATTGATGTTGTGTCCATGACGCAACGTTTACATTGTTTATAATCACTACTCATTATTTATTTATTATTATATGTGCATTTAATACATTCCAAAATTTATTTGCTGAAAAATTATCCCAAGACTTTTCTTTACATCGTTTTATTACTTCTTCTTTGATTACACGAGCATTCCATATGTTAGTATTTGTAAATGAGACTGAACTAACCTCATCACAAATAAATTCATTTAATTGATTATTAAACCAATGAGAAGTTGGAGCTCCTAATCCAATTTTATTTGTTCTTAATCTAATAGTTTCCGGTAGCATTTTTTTCATACTTTCTCTTAAGATATATTTTGTATATCCCTTTTGAACTTTACTGTCAATTGGTAAACCGAAACAAAAACACACTAATCGATAATCCATAAAAGGCATTCTTATTTCTATGCCATGTTGCATAGCGCCTCTATCAAAATCTCTTAAATTATATGGTATATGTTTTATGAAAAAATCTTCCCATAATAATTGTTCTGGATAATGACTATTGAATTTATGATGTTGTTGCAGGTTAGTGTATTTTTGATCATTAAACCAATAATCCCCATTCAAAAATTTTTGATTTTTTTTTGTATTTCGTTTGTCAAAAATTCTAGTTTTTAACTTTGAAAATATTGAGCGATTTTTATGATTTTGTATGATTTGCAATAATTTTTCTTTTGTTTTAGAAATATTATTTGGTTCCACCATAAGTGAATACGTCGTTGCAATTTCTTCTGCTTTTAGAAAGTTACCATTTGTTAAATAATAATCAAATAAATCATAAATGCTTGATTTATAACCAAATAATAGTTCATCTCCTCCATGACCATCTAAAGATACTTTAATACCATTTAACTGCATGGCCTTATATACATCTGTTACACTAATAATAGGTGTACCACTTATAGCATCGAATAATTTTGTAGTTTTAAGTATATCCTCTGGTAAATTTTTGTAATTAGGTTTCGTATAAATAGCTTCTGCATTTAGAAAATTAATAACCTGATCAGCATATTTTTTTTCGTCAATATCTGTATTTGGAAAGGTTGCTACTACGGCTTTTTTCCAGCTATTCGGTGTTCGGTTAAACGTATGATTATTTTTAGAAATATAATTAATCATTGAAAACACACTTGATGAATCTAGACCCCCACTTAACGCCGATGCGATAGGAACATCACTTCGTAATCTTATTTTACAAGCATTTTCAAATAAATTAAAAAAATCTTCTTTTTGTTTTGAGAAATTGGAGTTGTTTGTTGTGATGTATTCGGATGTATTCCACCAACATGATTGTTGTAGATTATATTTATGATCAATTTCTATCAGATGCCCTGGTAGTAATTGTTTAATATCGTCGTATATCGTCTCCCCAGTTGATTCTAAATTTGAAGGATGATGAATAGCGAATAATAGCCGATCATTATTTATTTTCTTACTAAAATCTTTTAGTTCATTAAATGCAATTGTTTCAGATGCAAAGGCAAAGAAATTATTTTGTTTAAAAACATAATGTAAAGGTTTTATCCCAAATCTGTCGCGGCAAAGTATTAATTTTTTTTCTTTATCATCCCAAATCGCTAAAGCCCACATTCCATTAAATTTTAGAAATGCATCCTTACCCCAGATCTGATATGCTGCTAAAATAACTTCTGTATCAGTATCTGTTTTAAACGATATTCCTTTTTGAAGAAGTTCTTCTTTTAATTCAATGAAATTAAATATTTCTCCATTAAATATTATCCAGTATCTATTGGCAAATACCATTGGTTGCCTTCCTAATTCGCTTAGGTCTAAAATAGATAAACGACGATGACCTAGTCCAAGTAAATTATTGTTTAATAATTCATATCCAGCACCGTCTGGCCCTCTATGAAATAGTGTATCTGTAAATTTTTTGATTTCGTTAAAATCAACGGTAGATTTTCCAAATTTATATATCCCTGCTATACCACACATTATATTATAGTTGTTTGATTATTCTAGCTGGTACGCCAGCTACTACACAGTTAGAAGGAAAGCTTTTTGTAACTACCGAATTTGCGCCTACTGTAACATTGTCTCCAAGTTCAACTCCGGATAAAATAGTTGCTGAGTTTCCAATCCAGCAATTATTTCCAATCTTAATATTTGCGACTTTGTAATTTTCTCTATTTAAAAAATCGTGATTCCCAGTTTGAATACAGACGTTAAATGCCCAAATAGTATTTTCTCCAATTTCTAATGTTGTATTTTTAAATATTGTAAAGTAACACCCTCCGCTAACGGCCATACTAATTTTGGCACTTTCTCCATCACCATTATAGATTATATTTTTATATCCTTGAATTTTTGAAGTGAAATTAACAGAAATAGGAATTTCAGATTGCAACCTAAATATTCTTTGAAAAATCCAATTTGTTATTAATTGTGAAATGTCTATCTTTTTGTAATGATATTTTTTGAGTATTCTCGTAAAGTAAAAAGATAAAAAACATGTCAATACATGTTTCAACTTATTTGTAAATCCATAGTATAGCCATTTTAATAAATTCATTTATAACTTATTAATTAGCCACTCAGCATCATCAAATAAATTTCCTTCAATCCAATGATAACTATAATTGTTTAAATTATCAGATGCTATTTTAGAAACTTTAAATGAACTAATATTTTCAACGTAATCCATATAATAACCATTTTCATGAAATATACCAATTGTAATAGAGTAATTTCCTGGTTGGAAATTGTTATTTAAACTAACAATTGATTCATAAAACCCTTTTTTTAATGCAGTAATTGTTTTGTTCTTGTATTTGTTCATAGAATGGGTTAGAGTTGTCCCTTCTGAATTTATAATTCTCACATCAATGAAAAAATCTTTTAAATCTGTTAAAATTTCGAATGTAGTACATACTTTAATTGGAGATTTATAATTTATTTCATTAATGCTTTCATTATTTATATTTTTTATATGAATCGTTTTGAATTTTGCTTCCCCAGTATTTACAAAGCTTGCACTACTAGAAATAATTCCATTTTGATTATTCTGCTGATTTTTTTCAAGATATTTGTTAATGACATCATTTATAGAATTGATACTACTAATAGAACCTTTTTCTAATAATATTCCTTTTTTACATAAATTTTTTACGGCACTCATGTTGTGACTCACAAATAAAACTGTTCTACCCGAATTAGAAACGTCTTTCATTTTTCCAATACATTTGTCCTGAAATTCTTGATCTCCAACTGCTAAAACCTCATCAACAATTAAAATTTCAGGTTCTAAATGGGCCGCTACAGCAAAACCTAATCTAACCATCATCCCAGATGAGTATCTTTTTACAGGTGTATCTAAATATTTTGCCACACCGCTAAAATCAACTATTTCATCTAGTTTTGATTTTATTTCTTGTTTTGTCATCCCTAAAATAGCGCCATTTAGAAAAATGTTTTCTCTTCCGCTTAAATCAGGATGAAATCCTGTTCCTACTTCTAATAAAGAAGCTATTCTACCTTTTACTTTAACTTCACCAGTTGTTGGCGAAGTGACT
>CANHPI010000194.1 GCA_947462425.1 Bacteroidota bacterium | reverse complement strand
CAATTGCTAAAACAATAGCTGTAGCTAATAAAGTGATGAATAAAACATTCGAGAAATAAGTTGAAGTTTCTTTTACGGTTTGTTCTTGACAAAAACCTGCTACTGGCAATAGCATCGCTAGAGCAAGAGCTTTTATGTTTTTATTTTTTTTCATAAGTAGATATTTATTGTTTTTTTGGTCATATGGTTTAGCCAGTTTATCTTTATTTGTTTTTGTGTTTCGGCAAACATGGCTATTTCATATCTAGATATTTATTGTTTTTTTGTCATATGGTTTAGCCAGTTTAATCATTAGTATTTATGTTTTGGCAAACATGGCTATTTCATATAGATTAATTATTTTCGTTAATAGGTAAATTTCTTAATTTCTCGAAATGCTTTTTATTTCCTTTAATAACATATAAAGTAACTAAGCCAAAAAACACAACAAATACTATTAATGATATTAATGGATAAATCCCGATTCCGGTGATGCTTTCCAAATAGTTTTTAAATTTCATAGGTCTATTTTTATAATGAATTATTATTTCTGTGTTTTTACTCCTTCAGATTTAATATCTTTTCCTAAGCGTTGTAAATAAGATATTAAAGCAACAATTTCTCTATCTGGTAATGTTTCAATTCCATCCTTTTTCAAATTAGCCGTAATGTCTTTTGCTTGTTTTTCCATATCGACGATGGCAGTGTTTTCATAACCAGCAGGATAAGGAACACCTAAACGTTTCATCGCTTTTATTTTTGCCATGGTTGAGTTAGCATCTAATTGGTCTTCTAATAACCAAGGATATTGAGGCATAATAGAACCAGGAGACATAGATGTTGGATCCATCATATGATTATAATGCCAGCTATCAGGATATTTTCCGCCTTCACGAGCTAAATCTGGTCCAGTACGTTTACTACCCCATTGAAATGGATGATCATAAACAAACTCACCTGCTTTAGAATATTCTCCGTAACGCGCAGTTTCGCTCCTAAAAGGACGAATCATTTGTGAGTGACAAGTATAACATCCTTCTCTAATATATATATCTCGTCCTTGTAATTCAAGAGGAGTGTAAGGTTTTACACTTGCAATGGTTGGAATGTTTGATTTCACTAAAAATACAGGAACAAATTCTATTAAGCCACCTATTGCTACAACAACTAAACTTGCAACCATAAATTGTATAGGTTTGCGTTCAATCCAACGATGCCAGTGATCTTTAGAATGGGCGTGATATTCATTTGTTAAAGCTGGGGCTTCATCCTCCTCTACTTCTAAGAATGTTCCTACTTTAATTGTTTTAATTAAATTGTAAGTCATCATAATTGCACCTATTAAATATAATGTACCTCCTACAGAACGAGCAATATAAAAAGGAATCATTTTAGTTACTGTGTCCATAAACTGCCATTTTAATTGGCCTTCAGGAGTAAAATCTTTCCACATTGAGCTTTGCATAAAACCTGCCCAGTACATTGGAACAGCATATAATACAATACCTAATGTGCCAATCCAGAAATGCATATTTGCTAGTTTTTCTGAATATAATTTTGTTTGAAATAATCTAGGTATTAACCAATATAAAATACCAAAGGTCATAAATCCATTCCAACCCAAAGCACCAACGTGAACGTGTGCTACAATCCAATCTGTGTAGTGTGCGATAGCACTTACACTTTTTAAGGATAACATAGGACCTTCGAAAGTTGCCATACCATATGCGGTAACTGCTACCACTAAAAATTTTAAACCAACATTATCACGCACTTTATCCCAAGCTCCACGCAAGGTTAACAAACCGTTAATCATACCACCCCATGATGGCGCTATTAACATTACTGAGAATACAACACCTAATGATTGTGCCCAATCAGGTACTGAAGTGTATAGTAAATGATGTGGACCAGCCCAGATGTATAAGAAAATTAATGCCCAAAAGTGAATAATAGATAATCGATATGAATAAACAGGACGTTGCGCAATTTTTGGTAAGAAATAATACATCAATCCTAAGTATGGAGTAGTTAAGAAAAACGCTACTGCATTATGTCCGTACCACCATTGCACTAAAGCATCCTGAACACCAGCATACCAAGAATATGATTTCCAAAAAGAAACAGGAATTTCAATTGAGTTAACGATATGTAACATAGCTACCGTTACAAACGTTGCTATATAAAACCAAATAGCAACATATAAATGCCGTTCGCGACGACGAATAATTGTACCGAACATATTCCAGCCAAATACTACCCAAACTAATGTGATTAAAATATCAATAGGCCATTCTAATTCCGCATATTCTTTACCAGTTGTTTTGCCTAAAACTAATGTTAAGGCTGCTAAAACAATAATTAATTGCCATCCCCAAAAATGAATTTTACTTAAAAAATCACTGAACATACGCGCCTTTAATAAACGCTGTAACGAGTAGTAAACTCCCATGAAAATACCGTTACCAACAAATGCAAAAATTACGGCGTTTGTATGTAAAGGACGCAAGCGACCAAAAGTTGTATAAGGTAATGATAGGTTTGCAGCAGGCAAATACAATTGAATGGCCGCTATTAAACCAACCAGCATACCAACCAACCCCCAAAGGATGGTTGCATAAGCAAACATTTTAACTGTTTTGTTATCGTACTGAAATTTTTGTAGTTCCATATTTCTTTGTTTTATTTTTTTTTGATTCCTGTTTATTTTCTTGTTTTGTAGTATTATCAAATAGCATTCTTACAGATGGGGTGTAATCATCTTCATATTGGTTTGTTTTAACAGACCATATAAAGGCTATCAAAAAACCTATTGCTAGTAATAAACTAGCCCCTATCATAATAAAAAACGCACTCATATTGGTTGCAAAATTAAGTTGTTAATGTTTCTTACTATTGATAATTATCACTATCAATATTGACTTTTATCAGTTTTTCTTTCCTTAATTTTACTTCATAAAAGCTACTAAGTCCAGTTGTTAATAAAACAATACTAATAGAACTAACAGGCATCAATATCGCAGCAATCACCGGACTTAAATCACCTTGAACCGCAAAGTATAAACCTATAATGTTGTATAGAATGGAAACAACAAAACTTGAAAAAATAATAGTTTTTTCTTTTTTACAGTAATAAATAAGTTCTTTTAAAAGAGAAAAACTTTCGCCAGATAAAATAGCATCACAAGCAGGAGAAAAATTATTGGTATTATCGCTTATGGCTATGCCAATATTGCTTTGTTTTAATGCACCAGCATCATTTAAACCATCTCCAATCATTAACACTTTTTTATTGTTATGTTGCAAGTGTTTAATGAAATTTAATTTATCTTGAGGCTTTTGATTAAATAACATTTCAGAGTTATTTCCAAAAACAGATTTTAAATATTTTTCTTCAGAATCATTATCTCCCGATAATATTTTTAAATCAAACTGAGAGCATAATGAAGAAACAATATCAACTAAACTTTTTCTATAAGCATTTTTTACTAAAAAATAACCCACAAACTCATCATCAATACTTATATAAATCCTACTACCACTATTTAAATAATCTGAATCCTTTCTTAATACAAATTCTGATGAACCCATTTTTATAAGGTGATTATTAATTAAGGCAGACGACCCATAACCTTTAAACTCTTTATAATTTTTTACATTAAGAGATTTACTAAATGGCAAATAAGAAATTACACTTTTGCTAAGAGGGTGATTTGATTGATTTGCCAACGAGCGAATTAATTGACCTTGCTCTTGCGACATTTCACTACCTTGAAAAATAATTTCGGATTTACCTTGCTCCGTAATTGTTCCAGTTTTATCAAACACTATTGTATCAATGTCTGCCATCTTTTCAATGACAGAAGCATTTTTAACAAAAAACATATACTTATTAAGTATACGAATCATGTTACCATTAGTAAATGTAGAACTTAATAAAAGAGCACAAGGACATGCTACAATTAAAATTGAAGTTACAGCATTCCATACTTTTGATGAATCATTTAACATCCAATAAGTAGCAGACAAAAATGCAATTGAAAACAAAATATAGGTAAAATACCTACTTACTTGGTGAATAAAAGAGACTCTTACTTCATCTTTATCCTCATTGAAAGTTTCATTATTCCATAATTGCGTTAGATAACTTTGAGAAACTTGTTTAACCACTTCTAACTCAATAGCACCAGATGTTTGTTTACCTCCGGCATAAACAATTTCTCCAATTGATTTTTCAATAGGAATAGATTCTCCAGTAACAAAGCTATAATCTATAGTTGCTTTACCCATAAAAAGAATTGCGTCTGCCGGTATAATTTCATCATTATGAATTTTAATACGATCACCAACTTTTAAATCAGCTACTGAAATTTGTTTTTCTATATTATTTGAATGTATTACACTTACTCCTAATGGGAAATAAGATGTAAAATCGCGATCAAACGAAATACGCTGGTAGGTCCGGTTTTGAAAATAACGCCCAATTAACATGAAAAACACAATACCACTCATTGAATCTAAATAGCCAGCACCAGTATGCGATAAAATTTCATAAACACTTCTTGAAAACGTAATTAAAACAGCCAAAGCAATTGGAGCATCAATATTTAAAAATTTTTGACGAAGGCCTTTATATCCAGATATAAAAAATTCGGAAGCGGAATATAAAAATACAGGTAATGATAATAATAGATTTAGATAACTAAACCATGTTTTTAACTTTGAATCCTCAATATTTCCAAAAGAAAAATATTCAGGAAAACTTAACATCATAATATTTCCAAAACAAAAACCTGCAATACCTAACTTAACTATTTTAGTGGTATCGTATTTTTTAATTTTATTTACATTCGCATCATTTAAGCTTATATGTGGTTCATAGCCTATCAGTGTTAGTGCTTCTGCTATTTTTTTCAAGGAGGTTTGTTTGTAATCGTATATAATGGCAACCTCTCTCTTTATAAAATTCACCTGAGATTTAATAATTCCGCCATCTATTTTACTTAAATGTTCTAAAATCCATATGCAAGAACTACAATGCATTTGAGGTAAATAAAAAATGACATGTTGATGAATATCATCTTTAAAGTGCGTTAATTTTTCAATAATACTTTCATCATCCAAAAAATCAAACTTACCTTTTCTAATTTCTTGTTTTTGTGTAATTCCTGGATTGCTTTCTAAATCATAATATGAACATAAATCACTTTTATTTATGATTTCGTATACTGTTTGACAACCTTTACAGCAAAAAAATTTATCTTCAATATAGTGTTGAGTGTCTTTAACATCCTCTCCGCAGTGATAGCAAGGTATAGTTGTATTAGGTTTAGCTTTAACTTTCACAGTGCAAACTTACCAGCCATAAATTAGAGCATAAGTGACATTTATCAGTAAATGAAATGATTTAGGTCAGCGTTTATGTTACATTTAAAAATCGTTTTCTAAAAAATAAAATAAAAAAACCAACTTTAAACAAAACGCCACTAAATAATATAAAAAGTAATGCGTTATTTAACTTTTTATTCAAGCTAAAAGGTAATCAGCAACAAATAAAAACCGATTATTAATATGCGAAAATTGAAAAAGAAATAAACCTAATTTAATAAATTTACTTATTTCTAATTTGCTTAATAGCATCCTCAAAAAAATCTATTTGCAATTGCTGTATTTCGAGTAATTTTTTATTTTGATGGACTATCAAATGATCAACTTTTTCGTGCAATAATTGGATTTCTAATTCCGCTTTTAAATTAATTTTATAATCATTTTCACTGCGCTTTCTATCTTTTTGTTCTTTTCGATTTTGGCTCATCATAATAATT
>CANHPI010000193.1 GCA_947462425.1 Bacteroidota bacterium | reverse complement strand
TAAATCAGTAGCTGTTAAAATTGGAGATGATATTTTTATGTAACCAGTTTCTGTTTTACGGTTTTCGGTATATTGTTCAGGAACTGTTTTTCTACTGATGTAACTAATTCTAATCCCTTTTTTATTAGTTACACGCATTTGCGGAAATTCAGTTATAACAAAAAATTCTTGAGGTTGCTGATGTGATGCTCCATGAAATACAGCAGCATTTAATAATGCTAAGTAATATTTTTTATTACAATATTTCATTAAACCGTCTAAAAAAACAGTTGGTGGTAAAATACCTCGTGATGCGTACTGCGCTGATATTATTAAATAATAACCATTACTTATTGAGATGACTTTATTTTTTTTAGACAATCGATTGATCGCTAAACTTAATGACGCGTCTGAATTTTCGGAAAAAGCTGCACGTAGTTCTTCAATAGAAAAGGCTGTTTTACCTTTTGAAGCTAATTGATCTACCCAATCAATTATTCTTTTATGAGTATTTACATCTTTCATTGGAGAACTATTTTATGACAAATATATCGAAAAATGATATATATCGCATAAAATTGTTTCATTTATGAAACATAAAGGTTACAATCCTAAATAACTTAGCTGGCGTTTTACTCCAGTTGCATTAATTCTTAATTTAACCATAGCAGGACTTGCGTTATAATGCTCGGCAATTTCAGCTTCTTCCATTCTTTTCTTTAATGCCCAGATTAAACCATCACGTGTAATTTGAAGAGCCGAACCTAAATATATTGCTTCTTCCTCTTGTTGAGGATTATGGTCACGCATTAATGAGTTTAATATAGGATCATAATCTTTATTATCTCTTTTATGGTCACATATAATATGAGCTAATTCGTGCATTAAATTACTTTGCTGGCGTGGAGACGCGTGTAAATGATTGTGAACAATAATAGTATCATCATTTATTATTTTCATTGTAAGAGCTGACCAACCTTTATCTGTACCAACAAGTTCATCCAAATTTGTAGTTGCAGGAAAAATTTCTGGCGGTGTATAGACTTTGACCTTTAAATGTTCGGCTAATTTAAAACCACACATTGCGTCTGTAGAAGATAGACCCAGTTCAACTCTTAAAGCGACGGCTGTTTTCTCTGCTTTAGATTTAAACCCTCTAGGTAATAAACTAACTTTTGCCACAAGTGATTTACTTAGCTATGTGTGGTTTGTTATAAGCCATTTCAATCATACTTAACAACATAGAAACTGTTGACTGGTCAAGTTCTCTGTCTGCTCTAAGATGGGCAACGATGTGCTCTTTATTAGATTTAGCTTCAGATGTAGTGTGATTAATTATAAAAGTATCTGTGGACACGTCTAACCATTTACATATTTTAATAAATGTATCTACGTCAGGAACTTTACCTTGTTCTATACGTGATAGTGTAGCGGGGCTTACACCGCCTATTTCTAAGGATGTATCTCTTAAACCCTTTTTTCCTCTTTTCTCTTTGATCATACCAGCTAGTAGATCATAATTTAATGTAGATGCCATGTTAATAACTTTTCGTTAATGAAAAAGTGTTTCATACGTGAAACATAAAGTATTTTTTATATCTTTGGTGCAACGAAGTGAAGAAGTGTTTAATTAATGAAACAAATATAGTGCTTTTTGATGTAATTTAAAAAGAAAGATAATAAGATATAAACAATATTAATAACAAAGTAAAACAAATGAATATGAAGAATGAGATGCCAAACTAGTTAAAGTATCTAATTATTATAGTGGCAATTGTACTAGTTGCCTATGTAGTTATTTGGGTAATTGAAAATAGAGTTTATCTATATAAACAATGGAAGAGGAAACAGAGTGAAATAAGACATTTAATATATGAACGTGGACATTTAATTAAAACAAAGATAAAATTAGACAACTATGCAAAGTTAACTCTTACATTAATTAAGTGTTTATGTTTAAGCTTGGTTGGACTGCTATCTCATTATTTAGTAATTACCTATAAATATGATCCTTTTAATGCTTTTGTAACGTCAATAGGGATTGTTGGTGCCATATATAGTATCATCTGCATTTTATTATATAATAAAGTATTTGGATTAAACGAATTACAAGAACGTGTTTGTATAAAGGTTACTGCTACTATTTATTTTGTTGGAAAATTTAAGCCTGCTAGAATTATGGAAGTTGAAAATGAATTACAGCTAAAAATAAATGAAGCTAATAAACTAAAGCAACAAATAAGGGCCAATCGCTTATTTTAATGAAGCATGACAAAACTTAAATATAAATAGATAAAAACGGAAATAATGGCGTTAAATGATGTAGAAATTGAATTGGCACAAGTATTGACTTTATGAAGTCGAAAATAAAAAAAAGAGCATTTTGTGAACCTCGAAAATCCTCAAATGCTCTTTTTTGTGAATGCAAATCCTGGTTTTGTTAATAAAACTGGGTGCTTGCTTTTTTATTGGCCGCAAATATAGAGTTTTTTTTGAATTTCAAAATTACTTTTTGCCCTCCCCCTAAAAAACAGCTAATACTATTAACTGACAGCTACATGCTTCGCATAGACTGTTAAATTTTAGAAGCAAAAATTAAAATTGAAAACAATGGCAAAACAAGTACATGTAACAAAAAGAGACAACGGCTGGGCAGTAAAAACAACTGGCAGTGAAAAAGCGGTTAAAATAACCCACACTCAAAAAGAAGCAATTGAAGTAGGAAAATCAATTGCCAAAAATCAACAATCTGAACTTATCATACACGGAACCGATGGTAAGTTTAGAGAAAAGAATTCGTACGGTAACGATCCACAATCAACTAAAGGATAGGAGGACATTATATGACAAGAGATTTACAATTAGTAAGCCATTTTAAGTTGCAACCAGGAGATACTGTAGTGGTACCCAAAAGTTCTTTTAAATTAGTACAGCACCATGCATTATATCTTGGATATGATTATTATGGCAATCATTACATGTGTGAAAATGTAATTGGTGTTGGTGTGAAATTAACAAGAGTTGAGGATTTCTTTATTTCAGTAACTGAAGTTACCAGAATAGAGAAGTTTCACGGCAATGACTTAGCAAGGAAAACAATAGTTCAAAAAGCTTTATCGAAGTTGGGCCAACCTTATAATTTAATCAATTACAATTGCGAAAGCTTTTGTAACGATATCAAATATAATAAGCCTAAAAGTAAGCAGAGTGAAAACGCATTAGTTTTTGCGTCTTTTCTAGGACTAATTTTATTAATCACAGGAATCGATTCCTCTAAATAATAAATGGAAGATATGGAAAAGAAAGAAAAAATAGAAAAACTAAAGTTTATTGTGGGTCGATACGATCATTATTACGATAGCGTAAATAATAAGGGTAATGTTTATTTAACTCTTAATACATTTTTGCTTGGCGGAATGGTGACTGGCTTTTACTCATACATCAATAATAATACAGTAACATGTTCTTTAATGATTTTAATGGCGCTAGCTATAATTTCAAATTTAGTATCGTTGAGTACTGCTTTATGGGCTATTAAACCTTATTTGAATAAACCTGCAGATAATGAAAATGGATCTTTGATGTTTTTTGGTGATGTAGCTCATTATCATTACAACTTGTATCAAAAGTTATTTGAGGAACTTGATGAGAACAAGAGTTATAATGATTTTGTAAAACAAACTCACTTACTAGCAATAGGATTGAAAAATAAGTTTACGTTAATGAAATGGTCAACCTATTTTTTGGCAGGGCAAATTTTACTAGTATCAATAATCGGATTAATAATTTTAAATAAATAACAATGGAACAATTAATATATAAAAGTTACGCTGATGCCGTAAAGAACGCATTAACAAATGGAAAAAAAAGAGGAGACATTTCTAAAGGACTAGTTACTGAAAGTTTTTCAAACTTCTCGGGCTCACAAGGTTTAAGTGGATTGTCATCTAATGATGAAAAGCAAGATTTGAACTTGTTTAATAGTTTAGAAAAATTAAGTGATATAGCAGGTAAAAAAGCTAAGTATCACGAGTCGCCTGGTGCGCATCCTGATTTTTCGCATTTAAAAAATAGCAATGGAACTGAAAATCATTATATAACATCTATGTTTATTGATATAAAAAACTCTACTGGATTGTTTAGAAAATATGATCCTATTGCCGTTGCAAATATTACTACAACTATCCAAAAAGCAGCTATTCATACCTGTTGGTACTTTGATGGTTATGTTCAACGTTTTCATGGAGACGGTTTGTTTGTATATTTCGGAGGGAAAAACATGACGCATGAGCAGTCAGTTAAAAATGCAATTAACGCTGCTAGCTTTTTTAGTTATTTTATTCAAAATGATTTAAAGAATTTATTTTCAGAGCAAGGAGTTGAGAAAATTTATACTAGAATTGGAATCGATACTGGAAAAGCAGAAGACGTTGTTTGGCATTTGGCAGGTATGAAAGATTGTAGTGAAATTACAACTTGCAGTTTGCACACCAGTTTAGCTAGTAAGATGCAATTTAATGCTAAAAGTAATGGAATAATGCTTGGTGATTATGTAAAAGATAATTCTTCGGTTAGTCAGGATCATTTTGCTATTAGAGTTGATCCAATTACTGGTAAAGAAGACCGTTATGTTTTTCAAATACCTGAGGAAAGTTTTAATTATACTCAGTGGGAGTTTAATTGGGAACGTTATTTAAGGAAGCATCCAGGAATTGTTGCTGACGACAATGGGAATTTATACTTTAAAAAGCCAACTGTAAGTGTTCCTAATTCAAACTTAAATTTAGATTATTTAAGATCGCAAACACAAGGATATAAGCCTTCTTTTAATGGCTAAGACGGTAAAACAAATTCTAGATAAAGATATTATTGCAACTTTGGAATGTTATCCAGAGTTGCGATTAATATCAAATAAAGAAACAAGTTTTTTAAAAGGTATTTATACTATTAGGGATAATAACGGAGTCATACAAGGTGAATATGAAATCGCAATTGTTATACCTAAAAAGTATCCGTATGAATTTCCGAAACTGTACGAATTAAGTCAAAAAATTATGCCCAGAATTGATGATAGGCATATTGACAAACAAGGCTTGGCTTGTGTTGAAATAGATCAAAATATTATATTAAAATCGAAGAAAGGAATATCAATTAAAGAATTTATTGAAAAGTATGTTCACCGTTATTTTTGTTGGCAGTTACGATATGATGCGGGTGACAGAGATGGATTGGAGGAATGGGCACACTATGATAAAGGAACTTTACAGTTTTATAGAGAAAATTTACAGCTTGACGCTATAGAAACAATTGTTGAAATACTTAAAGTACTTTGTGAAAATTCGTTACCAAAAAGAAATGACCCTTGTATTTGTTGCAATAATCAAAAATATAAATACTGTCATCAAAATTTAATTGAAGGAATTATTGATTTAGGTAAGGAGAGATTTAAAAAAGATTATAATACACTGATAGAATTAAATAGTAACTAAGTGCTTTTATTTATTATAACAATGCGATAAATGAAAATTTACCGAACAATTATTTCACTTTTATCTGCGCATTCATTAGCATTGGGCATAACCTATCGCGTTGTTTAGCGAGTTGTTTTCTATCTTATTTAATAGTTTATATCTAATCAAGAATTGGAGATGTTGATTCATCAAATTTTTAAAATAAACTTTACTTGGGTTAAGTGTTTTTATGCCTGTTACTTAAGTAATCTACTTGCGCATCAATGTAATTCGCATGTTTCATCGGTATTACTATATTGATTACAAAGTTTTACGGCATCAGATTTTTTGCGACCCGAAATGGCAAGATTTCTGGAAACTAAATGACCT
>CANHPI010000192.1 GCA_947462425.1 Bacteroidota bacterium | reverse complement strand
AATGCATCAAGTATAATTTTGCCGATTCTGAAATAGAAGAATTAAACACATAGTCACATAGATAGAATTCCTATGTGACTATGTGTTTTAAAAAGTTTACTACAACTTCTCAAAAGCAATTTCAAACGCTGCAATTGTTTTATCTATATCTTCTTGTGTATGTGCTTCACTCATAAATCCTACTTCGTAGCCTGAAGGTCCCGAGTAAATGCCATTCTCAAGTAATGCATGATACAACACTTTAAAATGTTTCATGCTTTCTGAGTCAATATCTTCAGCGCATCTAATTGATTTTTTGTCGGTAAATGCTAGCCAAAAAATGGAGCCAATACTAAATATTTGAAAATTGTGTTTTTTATTTTTCGACAAACCAGCAATTAATTTTTGAGTTTTAGCTTCTAAATCAGCGTAAAAATTTGGTTTTAAACATTCCGTTAGTTGTGCAATTCCAGCCGTCATGGCAACTGGGTTTCCACTTAAAGTACCAGCTTGGTAAACGTTACCTTCGGGAGAAATGGATGACATAATTTCTTTACTGGCACCATAAGCTCCAACAGGAAAACCACCTCCAATAATTTTACCATAAGTAATAATATCAGGTTTTATGTTATAATAACCAGCAGCACCACAAAAACAAATTCTAAAGCCACTAATAACTTCGTCAAAAATCAGCAACGTATTATTTTTTGTGCAAATGTCTCTTAAAAACTGTAGGAATTCTTTTTCTTGTAACAATAAACCATTGTTAGCTGGAATTGGTTCAATAATGATACAAGCAATTTCATCTTTAAATTGAGCAAACGCTTGTTCAATAGCGGCTTTATTATTTAATGGAACTACAATCGTTTCTTTAACAAAACTTTCTGGTACACCTGCAGATGATGTTTCTCCAAATGTTACTAATCCTGACCCTGCTTTTACTAATAAAGAATCAGAATGACCATGATAACATCCTTCAAATTTTAATATTTTGTTTCTTCCTGTATAACCGCGCGCTAAACGAATAGCACTCATTACAGCTTCTGTACCACTGCTCACAAAACGTATTTTTTCAATATATGAATTGAAAGTTAAAATTAGTTCAGCTAGTTCATTTTCTAATCGCGTTGGCGCACCAAATGAAGTTCCATTACGCATTGTTTTTTCTACGGCATTCAAAACATTATTGTTTGCATGTCCTAAAATTAATGGTCCCCAACTTGCACAATAATCAATATATTCATTTCCATCAGCATCCCAAACGTGTGAACCTTTTCCTTTGTCAATAAAAATTGGAGTTCCCCCTACACTTCTAAAAGCACGAACAGGAGAATTTACACCACCTGGAAAAAACGCTTTTGCTTTTTCGAATAATTGAGCGGATACTTGATTTTTCATATTGGAGATTTTTTCGCAAATATAAAGGTTTGAAGGATATATATAGAATTCTTTCCAATAAAAAAGGCTATCTCATAGAGATAGCCTTTTTTATTTTTACTAAGCTAAAAATTATGGTTTTTTTCCACCTTTAACTGGAGTAGCTTTTGATAATGAATCAGCTCTTAAAGAATCAGCAGTTTTAGCAGCAGTTTCAGCAGCAGCAGCAGCCTCAGCAGCAGCAGTAACTTCAGCTAGAGCAATAGAATCGGCTTTAACAGCAGCTAATGAATCTTCAGTTTGTTTTAGTTTAGCAGCCATTTCTTCTTTAGAAGGACCACAAGATACAAATGCAGTAGATAATAAAGCTACAGCAACAATAGATAATACTTTTTTCATTTTAGTTTTTTTAAGTTTTGTTAATTCGGATGCAAAAATACAAGTTTTTTTTAATTTTAGTTAAAAAAATGAAAAAAAAATATTTTTTTTTCAACATTCTGTTTTTCAGACTATTAAAAGCATCATAAACTGTATTTTTGCGCTATTATGTATAAACTATTTTTAAAGCCTTTACTTTTTAAGCTAGATCCTGAAAAAGCTCATTATTTAACCTTCGATTTACTAAAATTTTTTCTTGGAAATGCCTTCGGGAGATTTATGGCGAATTCAATTTTTGGGTTTAGACATTTAAAACTTAAAAAAAAATTATTTGGATTAACATTTGAAAACCCAGTTGGACTAGCAGCTGGTTTAGATAAGGATGCAAAGGCATTTAACGAATTATCATCACTAGGATTTGGTTTTATTGAAATAGGAACATTAACACCAAAACCCCAATCAGGAAATGAAAAACCAAGGTTGTTTAGATTACCAAATGATAACGCATTAATTAATCGAATGGGCTTTAACAATGAAGGAGTTGATGCTGCTGCCATTCGTTTAAAATACAAGAAAACAAGCTGTGTTATTGGTGGAAATATTGGAAAAAATAAAGTAACACCAAACGAAGAGGCTATAAACGATTATGAATATTGTTTTAATGCCTTGTTTGATGTGGTAGATTACTTTGTAGTAAACGTAAGTTCACCCAATACTCCAAACCTCAGAGAGCTTCAAGATAAAGAACCTTTAACTCAATTGTTGAAGCATTTGCAAAAAATTAATAATGAAAAACCAAAACGTAAACCCTTATTATTAAAAATTGCTCCTGATTTAACCAATTCTCAATTAGATGATATTATTGACATTGTTGCTTCCACTAAAATTGATGGAATTGTAGCAACTAATACTACTATTGCGCGTGAACCTTTATCTTATCCCAAAACAGAAATAGAAACTATAGGAATGGGAGGATTAAGCGGAAAACCACTAACTAAAAGAAGTACAGAAGTTATTGCTTATTTAAAAACTAAATCAAATAATGCATTTCCTGTAATTGGTGTTGGTGGTATTCATAGCCCCGAAGATGCCATTGAAAAAATAAAAGCAGGTGCTGATTTAATTCAATTATACACAGGTTTTGTTTATGAAGGCCCCGCTTTAATCAAAAAAATCAATAAAGAACTCATCAATCAAAATATATTAAAATGAAGTTAATTGAATGTCCCAGAGATGCGATGCAAGGAATCAAAGAACTTATTCCTACAGATATAAAAGCAAAATATATTAATTCGCTTTTAAATATTGGCTTTGATACCATTGATTTTGGAAGTTTTGTTTCTCCAAAAGCCATTCCTCAAATGCACGACACAGCGGAGGTTTTAAAACAATTAGATTTATCGACCACTACAAGTAAATTGTTAGCCATCATTGCTAATACACGTGGGGCGCAAGATGCCTGTTCTTTTGATGAAATTCGTTATTTAGGCTTCCCATTTTCTATTTCAGAAACGTTTCAACAACGAAATGCCAATTCTAGTATTGCAGAATCTTTAATTAGGGTTGAAGAAATTCAAAATCTTTGTGTTAAAAACAATAAGGAGTTAGTGGTTTATATTTCTATGGCATTTGGTAACCCCTACAATGATGTTTGGAATAGTGACATTGTAATAAACTGGACAAAAAAATTAGGTGACTTAGGTGTAAAAATTATTGCTTTATCTGATACGGTTGGTGTGTCGAACCCTGAAAATATTAGCTATTTATTTTCAAATATTATCCCTGAATTTAAAACCATTGAAATTGGGGCTCATCTCCACTCTACTAAAGAAAAAGCTCAGGAAAAAATTGATGCTGCTTATAAGAGTGGTTGCAAGCGTTTTGATATAGCTATTCATGGTTTTGGAGGATGCCCTATGGCCAAGGATGATTTAACTGGAAACTTAGCAACTGAAGATTTAGAAGAATATTTTAAATTCAATAATATTCCTTTAAACCTTAATACCGATTTATTAAATAAAGCATACTTAGAAAGCTGGGATGTTTTTAATAGGTACCATTAAACGTATAATATATTATGTAAGCATTTATAAATTGAATTCAAGAACTAAGATTATTTACTTTTAAAATTATGTTTTTGGTATTTAAATTGTAATGTTAATATTTAGCATAATTTAATAGTTAATATAATGTATTGATAGTTACATTTGTAATCAATAAAACAACTTTAATAAAAAATAAAATATGTATCCAGAAGCATTAGTTACACCAATGAAGGCAGAATTAACTGCTGTTGGTTTTGAAGATTTAAGAACACCTGATAGCGTTGAAAACGCTTTAAAAAATGAAGGCACCGTTTTAATGGTTGTAAATTCAGTTTGCGGTTGCGCAGCTGGTGCTTGCCGACCAGGAGTTAAATTGAGTTTAGATAATGATAAAAAACCAGCACATTTAGCTACTGTATTTGCAGGATTTGATGGTGATGCGGTAAATCAAGCTCGTCAGCATTTTGCACCTTATCCTCCCTCTTCACCAGCAATTGCTTTATTTAAAAATGGTGAATTAGTTCATTTTGTAGAACGTCATAACATTGAAGGCAGAACAGCTGCCATGATTTCTGAGCATTTAAAAATGGTTTACGACGAATTTTGCTAATCATTAATTGCAAACAATTCACTTTTAAAAAGTACTGAAAAATTAAAAGCCTCCATGTGAGGCTTTTTTTAATTTTAAACTATGCTAATTTTAAATAACACATCTCTTAAACCATATAATACTTTTAGTATTGATGCCACGGCAAAATACTTTACATCCGTTAATTCAATTCAAAATATTGAAGAACTTTTAATGAGTAATGAATATAAAACCAATGAACATTTAATTATTGGAGGTGGCAGTAATTTACTATTTACCAAAAATGTAAATGCTTTAGTAATTAAAAATGATTTAAAAGGAATTGAATTAGTAAAAGAAACGGAAGATTTTGTTTTTGTGAAATGTGCAGCAGGAGAAGTTTGGCATGAGTTTGTTTTGTGGTGTATAAATAAAAACTACGGAGGCTTAGAAAATTTATCTCTCATTCCGGGTTGCACTGGCGCTAGTCCTATGCAAAATATTGGTGCTTACGGCGTGGAAATAAAAGATACTTTTTATGAATTAGAAGCTATACACGCCGAAACAGGTCAATTAAAAATATTTACCAAATCAGAATGTGAATTTGGATATAGAGAAAGCGTATTTAAACGTCAATTTAAAAGCCAATTTATTATTACATCCGTTACTTTTCAATTAGCAAAAAAACCAGTTTTTCACATAGAATATGGCGCCATTAAACAACAATTAGAAGCCATGAATGTTTCTGAATTAAATGTAAAAGCTGTTTCAGATGCTGTTATAAATATTAGAAGCAGTAAACTACCTAATCCAAAAGAAATAGGAAATGCCGGTAGTTTTTTTAAGAATCCAGAAGTATCCGCCCACCAATTTCATAATTTAAAAGCAGAGTTTCCTAATTTGGTTGCATATCCTTTAGATAATGGAAATTATAAATTAGCGGCTGGTTGGTTAATTGAACAAAGTGGATTAAAAGGCTATCGAAAAAATGATGCTGGAGTTCATAAATTACAAGCATTAGTATTAGTAAACTACGGCTCTTCTACTGGAAATGAAATTTACGATTTATCCACATATGTTTTACAAACAGTAAAAGCTAAGTTTGATGTTGATTTAGAGAGAGAAGTAAATATTATTTAAATGGTTATTTAATACCAATTAGCCGTTGTATTAGTTATCATTAAAAGTCTTTTTAAAATCATTTAAAATATTTGGGCGCGTCCGCCAGCTGGCGGAGCTCTAAAATCCCTCGCGCAAGTTTAATTTAATAAAGTAAGTTTATGCCACTGTTGTTATTTTCTCAAACAGTTATTTTTACATAAATAAAATGGAACGCGGATGACGCGGATAATTAAGATTTTAAGATGAAATCAGTTTTAATCCTATTAAATCTGTGTTATCTGCGTTCTATTTATTTTTTAATTACAACAAATAAAATCATTTTTAATCCTATTAAATCAGCGGTATCTGCGTTCTATT
>CANHPI010000191.1 GCA_947462425.1 Bacteroidota bacterium | reverse complement strand
CGTAGTAGGAAAGTATTGGCAATACTTGCAAGGCGTGCATTCCTATAAAATGTGAAACCCTTAAATCGCCAACAGTTTTGCTCCAACCTATAATGAACCAATTTGAATTATCGTTCAATGCACCAACACTATGATTTAGTCTTGACCCCATCGCAAAACCTTCAAAAGAAAAAATTACGAAAATGATAATACTTAAACGAATTGCCCACAAGTAATGATTTGGAAGGTTTGGAAAATCGTACCTAAAAAATAATAGTCCAATATATGCTGTATATAATGTTACTGCAGTGGCTGCTAATGCCATTAGTGAATATAAAGTGGAATAAACAGGTGTGCTTAAATTATAATGCGATAGTTGTCCCTTGCTTGCTTGAAATGCGATATAAAGAATTTCAAAACCCAATAAAACAATAACTGACCAATTAAATAGTTTGATATTGAAATTTGGCAAATAATAGCAATACCAAGCCATAGCCCATGCAAATAAAAATGTCGAAAAAGC
Organism: Bacteroidota bacterium; assembly: GCA_947462425.1. Next base: position 5,346 of record CANHPI010000191.1, on the reverse strand, counting down.
GAATTTAAATGGTTTATACCATGCATTTACATTGTAAACCTGTGTACTTGTATATTTTGTAAGAATTATAAAAATAACTGATAGCAATAGACAAAGCAAGCCATAAAAAAATAGAGTGTCATTTCTGTGTTTGAGTTGTTGAATAAAGTCCATCATTTTTTAATCTATTATATCTCTTGTTTAATTTGTTTCATTTATGTTTGTTAATATTGGGGCTGTAAATTAAATTTCTATTATTATTAAAAATTTGCCTAAAAGTAGTTGGCGTTTTTAAGGAACAAACTTTTTTTTGAAAACCTCAATTCAAATGTAAAATAGATTTTCATTAGAAGCATAATACAGACAATTTCTTTTAGCCGTTGTTATAGCTCATTGTTTTTTATAGTTTAAATCTATATTTCTTTAATTATCATATTAATTACACTTCCTCCCCATTCAACAACAGTAAAGCCCTTTCTGGTCTTTTTTAATGTGGTTAAATCTTGTATCGGCATATTAACAAATTCTGTAACAGGCTTCGTAAGCATCATCACTCTAATAATTGTTTCTGGCTTTGGGCTAATGTCTAATTTGGCTTGCGCTTCATATTCTTTATCTGCAAAATGAATAAAGTTATAAGGATTGCCTTCCATACGTGGCAACCAATACATAATAAATTCGTTGGCTTCTCGCCTGTTTAAACCCAAATAAGCTAACTTATCTTCCAAAAACGCGGCAGTCTCTTTTCCCGAAACTACAAACCCATCTTTAGGAACAATTTGCTGAGTGGGTATTCCTTCCCAAAACAAGGCATAGTATTCTTTGTTGTTTTCATCCCATAGATTACCATTTGGATCGGCAGATACTTGCCAGCCACTCTCAGAGTATTTTGGATATGAATGTGTTAAAGTGCCTTCATAGTTGAGTTTCACATCCACTTTTTGCTTTTGTGTTGGATAAAGATAAATAACAGGCTTTTCTACCATATTGGGTTTTATATATAGTTTAATATCGGCCTTGCAATTTGAGTTTTCTTTAATCTCTACTTCTGAGAGGAATATTTCACCATCGAAAGATTTAACTTTTAAAAGATAAAAGCCAACAGGCACTTTTTTTATGGCAAATTTCCCATCTGCATCAGTAGAAGCTCCATAAGAGTCACTTCTTGTTTTACTGCTTAGTGTTATCATTACACCTGGTAACCTTTCACCATCATGCTGGCCTGTCACTATACCTGAAAAATAAGATTCTTGCATGCCATGTAATTTGCACTCAACTTGAATGGTTGTGTTATTTGTTTGTGTGTAGGTTTTTTGAGTGACTTTGCAAGAAACTAAGCTAATAGCAAGTATAAAGATTAAGTTTATTTTGTTTTTCATTGGGTTTGAGTGTCTTTTAAGGTTTTTATTTTTGAAATTAATCTCTATCCGGCCAAGGTGTTTCCTGCCATATAAAGACATGTCCGCTTTGTAATATTTTCCAATCATAATCTCTTTTAAGTTGAAACACGGGGTTTGATGTGCTCACTAAAATAGTAAAACCAATTCCTAAAAACAATGCCAATGACCAAACTGTTTTAAAGAGCAACTTACTCAATTTAGTAATCGAAAACGTTTTAGTGATGAGATATAACAAACATATCCAACCTAAAAGATATATGAAAAAATCAGCAGCAAACTCCAAAATAAAAAATTGAAACGACATAGAAGTATGAAATCCTTGACCCAAAAATGGATAAGGAAATCCCCAATAGAGTTTATCGGGACCATCAACTGGTAAAGCATACCACCACTTTGTTACCAAAAACATTGAGATGATGGTAAGGGGTAAAGTCAATTTTATTATCAGTTGCTTCATATCGGAATAGGTCAGCTTTACCATTGGCTATAACGTTTTGCGAATTGTGGCAGTGGGAGGATTTTTAGCAATAAAGCGCCTCGGCTCCCATTCCGCAAAACCGCTAATATAGCATAGTGGTTTCATGATATTGTTTAATTTGTTTTAATAGGTTTTTCAGGCTTAATCTTTTTGAGTTTAATTTCACAATTGTAATAAGTGTGTTCATTAAAACTAAAATCATAAGTAATTTTTTGATAGCCATCAGCCGTTATAAATAGTTTGAAATCACCTAATGGCAAGTCTTTTATTAAAAAATTGCCTGCTTTATCAGTTATTTTATCTCTATTTATTCCATCTCTATCTCTCAATTTTACTTCTGCAAATGGAATGGCTTCACTAGAATTAATATCTTTTAAATTTCCTTCAAATACAGTAATGGGGTATCGTTTTGTTTGAATTTCCATTTGACTATTGTAAATATTGGATTCTACTTTTATTTTTTTTGTTTTACAAGCATATAAACTTGTAATTAGATATATAGTAATTGTCACATAATATTTCATTGGTATTTTAAGTTAGAATATTTGTTTTTTTTGTTTACGGATTGCTCATACTTTATTATATTTGGACATCAGTTGCTTCAAATCGGAATAGGTCAGCTTTGCTATTGGCTATAACGTTTTGGAGCTAAAAGAAGTGCGGCTTTGAAACACTGTCTTACGAAACGTTTAAAATAGAGATACTATGTTTCTATGCATTTGCAAAATGAAAATACTTTTTCGCCGAGCGACCTTGAATTTGTAAATGCTTTGAGGTCGACCGCATAAGTTTTATTTGCTATAACCAATAGTGTTTTTGTCCCTTCTCATTGTTTGGGTTTGTGTCCTATTATTTCTCACATAATTCCTTCAATTTGGCGAGAGCTTTTGGGTAAGTCTCGTTCATATAGGCCAAAAAATCTTCTATAATGTCTAAGTCAACAGTAACTGTTGTAGTTCCGTCTTTTTCTGCGAACGTATAATTTTCAAATCCATTTGCCCATTTCTCTACTTCTGGACCATCCGTTATTTCTACATTAGCTTTTACAAGTCCGTAATGGCGAATTGATACAAATTGGTTGAGAACGTTGTCAAATATTTCGGAAACCATACCACCTTTTTCTCCCTTCTCATCAGTTCCTACAAATAACATTTTGCTGCCTTTATTCCAATTTCCCTCATAGGTTGATGTCGAATTAAACAAAGCAGTCCATTCTTCATAATTTGATTTATTACTAATGCCCAACATTGCATCATATACCTTGTTTACCGGAGCATTTATTTTTACGATAAAGTGTACTTTTTTCATAAACACTAAGTATGTAATTAATTAATTTTTTCTAATTTTCCTTTTCTTTTAACTATGTTTTTATAGTCCCACTGAATTTCTCTTGATTTTTTAAGCCAACGCTTCAAATCTTTTTTTTTAATGTTAGAAATTTTGTTAAAGAAAACAGATGCATCTTTAAATTTTCCACCTCTAACACTTAATTTTTCTTCTTCAAAGTCTACACCACTCCAAAACATTACTCTAATACCTGCTATTTGTTTGCTATATCCTACAATTGGGTTGCCGTCTAAAAACCATACGGGGTGAGAATGCCAAATTTTACTTTCTGCTTCGTGCAGCTCATTGTCAATAATTATCGCGAGATGATCGCAAATTTCTTTGTCTTCCAAAGTTTGTTTGTCATTGTAAGTTTTAATTTCTTTATTCATTACCTTGATTGTGTGATTGTCAGCCGCATAAAGTTTTATATTCGTATCTAAGGATTTTTTTAGGTTAAAAGTAATATCTTCGAATCAAGTATGAAGTTTAAAGTTCTGCTACAGTTCTAAATTTCATTGTCTTGTGTTGTTTATTAATTAGCTTCGCTTACTTTTTTAACTGCCTGAAGCCAGTTGTCTAAATCCAGTTTTCGTTTTTCAAAGTCCTTGGGAAAGGGTCCACTTGCAAAGAAAAATTCGGTGGTATGGTCATTTTGGTTCTCCATCATCAGTAATTTTTCTGAATAATGGAATCCATTTCTATCGTAATCTATGTGCAGGTAATAATTACCGAATACCATTCCTACAAACCCTGCAGCTTTCTCGCCCTTTGTGTCAAGGCTTAATTGTGCTTCTGATTTTGAATTCCACTCAGAGGCAAAGAATTCTTGTTTATTGAATTTCTTTCCTAGTTGTTTGAAGTAGTTTGTCTTGCGCATTGTATTCCAAATATCCTCTATCGAAGCCTTAAGAACAGATTTTGAATAGTAAAATGGTTGTGAACCCATAGCAGTTATTTCATCTTTGGAGAGGAAGGTGACTTCTCTTATTCTGGCCGAGCCATTTCCGCCATTCGCAAAACGATAACCAACAATAGTATCATTTTGCACAACAATGGCTTGAATAACAATAATCAATTCATTAATTCCTAAACGGTCAGAATAAATGCGAGCCGCCTGTGGAAGTTCCATTTTCAAAACTCTTGCATCAGGATATTTCATTAAATCTACATCAATGAGTGATATGTTATTTTGAACTTCTTGTTTTGTCGGCAGTCTGTCTGCAATTACCGACACCTCTTTCAGTTTCTGAATATCTACAGGAACAAAACCAAAATTATCAGGACAGTACCATCCTCCGTACTGGTGAGGTTCATTATTTGCTGAATCAAAAGGTATATTTATTGAAGTAATAGGATTTGGATTTTTTTCTAACTTTTCCGCTTCTTCATTGCTTGAATTTTGGCAGCTATTTAATACTGAAATCAAGAGCATTGAACTAAATACGTGAATTGAAAATCTTTTAGTCATAATTTATGTTTCTAACAAAACTAATTATTGGGTGTTGAACAAACGAGTTAATAAGTGTTAAATGAAAGTAAATAATTGTTTAGGTAATGGAGCTATTTCCGAATAAGACATGTTTTAAACTTGCCTATAACTTTTTGTAAATGCCGGAGCCGAATAACCGCATTTTTGGTAGGTGTTGTTAGTGGTTTTAGCTGCCATTAGTATTAAACACAGCTTTCGTGTCTGCCTATTAATAACTTGAACTAAATGTAATCTTTTGGGTCTAATAAAATTACCTTATTAAACGAATCTTTGTTTATTATAATTCTGTTTTTTTCATTGTCTATATTTTTTCTGAATTGAATTAAACTTTTATTGTTGGCAGTAAACAGATGCAATTCTATGTCAGTTCCATTATGAACAGATGTAACCCAACTATCAATTCCAATGTTTTTTAAAGAAGCTAAGAAATCTTTGCATTTAGGATTATTGCGATGCTTCACGTCTAAATAACATTTGTCCTCACCACAGAATTGCTGGTAACAATATTCTAAATCAGTTTTATATATGAGTGGCGAAATTTTACCCTTTACTATAAAACGAGAGATAATAGTTTGTTTTGTTTTCCATTGTTGTATTGGTCCAGAATTAAAGTCAGAACTATACGTGCCACTTGAATTAAAACTAAAATACATAGATTCATAAATTCCATT
>CANHPI010000190.1 GCA_947462425.1 Bacteroidota bacterium | reverse complement strand
TATTTATAGAAGAATACTCTGTTGTAGGCATCATTGAAAAAGGAGTTGTTACACTTCCAACTAACGGTGAAGTTATGTTATAATTAGTAACTGAACCACTACCGTTATAAGTATAAATAGCAAAACCATAAGTCATACTAGCTCTAATGAAAGCTGGGCTAAATACACCAGTTGGACTAGTAATAGCACCAGCAAAAACTACTTGACTAGCACCAATGTATTGACCTTTTTGATAGGTAACTCCATCAATTGGAACATCTGTTACAGCTCCGCTATTTTTACGTAAAATTAAATATCCACCTAAAGCATCTACCGCTGGTGAAGCAGTATTAAATTGGCCTTTAATTCGAAATGTTTTATTTATTGGAAAAGTTAAAGCAGTTGCTTGAGCTGTCGGCTCAGATGCTAAACCATTACCAACTCCATATAAATTAACAACAAATGTTGAGTTGTTAGGGTCATTAGTTGAATATGTTAATATTGCTGTTCTTGTTCCTGCTGCTGTTGGCGTAAAATCAATATTAAAAGTTGTATTTGCACTAGCATTAACAGAAAAAGCAGTTGGAGAGGTTACCACAAATTCAGAGGCATTTACTCCGGTAATAACTGATGACGTAATTGATAATGTTGTACTAGCTCCAATGTTTTCAACTAATAATGGTAAAGTTGTAGATGAAGACACAACTGAACTAATAGGTATTATATAACCACCATTAGAAATTTGATTTGTTCCTTGCTTTACTTTAATACCTAAAGCAACATTAGGCGTAGCAATATTGATATCATCAATACATACATTTCCTGTAATCTTATCTACCAAAACAAATCTGATATATCTAGAATTAGGATTTATAGGTGTTGCACTTTGAGCTTGGCATGCGTTTACATCTAAGCCACCTGTACCTGAATATGTTTTAAAAGTAGTCCAAGTTGTTCCGTTAACAGACTCTTGAATTTGCATATCTCCATTCCAAGGAGTTGTACTACCAGTATTCGCTCGTATATTGTAGGATACAACTCCTGGTTGTGAGGATAATGCAACCACTAAATTTTCTCCGTCAGTATCTAACTTTAAAGAATAAGCAGAATTACCACATGCAAAAGAAGTTGTATAATACTGTGAACCTACACCCAAAGGATTTAATGTCCAGCCAGTTGGATAAGTCCCTCCATTTTCAAAATCATATGAGGTTGGAACTGGCGCTTGAGCAAAAGCACTTATTGAAAGCGCTAAGGCTGATACTAATAAATAAATTTTTTTCATTTTTTTTACTGTTTGGTTGCTTTTATGTATAAATCTGTACTGTCTAATCTTACTAATTTTAGTTTATCATTTTTGTATTCTTCTATTTTAAATCTTTTTTTAAAAAACTTCACATACTTTGAATTAGTAGGCATATTAATGATATCAATTTCATTACCTTTCAATTGGTAATCAAATGTTTCTCTTGTATCTAATAAATTAGGATCTGCAAAATCAACAACAAAATCGGCCTTCATAGTTCTAGTATAAGCCCTTTTATACTCTTTGAATTCTATTGACATTTTATCTTGGGAGAAATCAGATTTAGTATAACCACCAGCTCTATTATATTCTATAACGTACCAAATGCCTGCCATTTTTTTATTTATTATATTTTCTTTTTTACAATTATGAAAAGTCAATACAAGAAAAAACAAGCTCATTAATAATATATTTTTTTTCATATTCATCCGTTCTTAAAAAGTTGCAACTAAAGAGAATTGCCATCTTCTGCCCATGCCCACATATACAGAAGAGGAGGCAGCATTAAAATTTGAACCCAAATTATTGTTTACTGCATCTGAGATATAAAAATTATTTAATACATTCATAATAGATACCCTTGTATCTAATTTAATTCTCCATACATTAAAAGAATATCCTGCATTAATATCCAAAATACAATAATCTGGCATACGCCAAGGTTGTCTGCCTGGATTTTTATTAGGAACAAATGATTGAGGAACTACCACTCCGTTAGGTTTAATATGTGATGGTATATAAGATTCTTCATATTCAGTTAGAGCTACCCTAGCATAATTTTTACCAAAAAAATTAAACTGAGGTTTTATATATAATTTTTTGATAGGCTCGTATCTAATGCTAGCTGCATAAGTCATTTGAGCAGCATCCGAAACCTTTATACCTCTTGGATCCACTGTAATTTCCTTGTAAACATTTCCTTGATCGTCCGTCAACGAAACATATGCTTTTGATATCCACTGCCAGTCAGCAATATTTGCCATTCCTTCCAATGATAAATTTTTAAGTACTTTATAAACACAATCAAATTCTAAGCCCATATGTCTTGCCGTCATTCCTGTTACATTGGTATTCACATCATTTCCGGCAGGATCTTTTACTGTTGTATTGTAAGGTTTATTTTGCCAATGTGTATAATAAGTGTTTATATTTCCTTTAAAATTTGAAGAGTTGTAAGAATATCCTAGCTCAAGAGATTTAATTATTTCATTTTGTACGTTAGTATATTCCTTATTACTTTGATTAAAAACAAATGTTATTAACGGTGCACGATTTAGGTAACCGGCATTCAAAAAGACATTCATTTTATCATTTAAATTGTAATTAGCGCCACCCTTAATAGTATACCCAACAAGCCTTTTCCAATCTGTTTGATGGGTTCTAATGCCCTCTGAATTCAAATCATAGGTAACTCCATTATACTTAACAGGCACAAATCCTATTTCTAAAATAGTATCAGTCATTACAATTTGTTTTTTTAAAAAATGATTCAACTGCTTGTACCAACTGATTGAACTACTAATATTTATAAAACCAGCCCATTTATTTTTTTTAGCTTCTAACATTATAAAACCACCGGCCCATCGTATTTGACTTTCCAAATCCTTGAATGTTTTATCACCTTTCCTTTGAAGTTTTGTAGGATTTTCATATCCTCTAACACCTCCTTTTACAACATCTGCACTAAACAACTCATCAACAGTCGAATATTGAAATCCTCTGTATAACCTTCCATCAAATCCAGCTGATAGGTTAAAAATTGGGTTAATTTTATAATTAGCAGTAAATAAAGCGCCGAACCAATTATGATCATTATGGTTTTTTCTGATCCAAGTTTGACCTAGGACACCAGAGTCAACCTTCATATTATTTTCATCTCTTTCGTAAGTAAAAGGATTGGCTGAATTTCTTTTATCTACGTTTTGCTCATAGACAGCTTGTAAATCTTGTCTTCCGTTAGCGGCTTCAATGAGCGAAGTTCCATTTCTTAATTCAGTACCATAACCTCTTCCAAATGAAGCATATCCAATCATTGAAATATTCAACTTTTCATTAACTGATATAAAATCCTTTATAGAAAATACCGGTTTATGAAATTTATTAATTGACGTGTTAATAACATTAGGAGTTGTTTCTCCTTCAGCAGTTCGTGTCAAAAAATTCCAACTTGGGTTATATCTCCACGGCAAAACAGTTTGCCCAGTAGTATCAATTCCTAGGTCATAAGCATAATCTTTATTAAAATCTCCAATACCCTGAGCAATTCTAAAATCACGCTGAGCTGAAGTTTGAGGTGCACCCAATGCTGAGATTGAAATCATGTGTGCACCAATTTTTTTTTCAACTTTCCCATAATAAAACCACATGCGGCTAAACATGTTATCAAACCAACCATCATTTCGTTTATATGAACCAGCAAAGTTAAATGCCCATCCATTTTTTAGTCGACCAGAAGAATAACTTAAGCCTAAACGGTAATTATTATTATTACCATATTCATTTTTTAATACGATAGAACCTTTGGAATCAATTCCTGCCGTCAAAATATTCATACTTCCCCCAATAGCAGGAATTGCTAATTTACTAGCACCTAAACCTCGCTGCACCTGAACTCCTCTAGTTAGATTATCCAATCCAAACCAATTGCTCCAGTATACATTTCCATTCGCCATGTCATTCATCGGAATACCATCCAATAAAACTAATACGTTTTGAGAACTAAATCCACGAATTGTTATACGAGCATCTCCATCTCCGCCCCCTTGACTAGTTGCATATACACCTGGAGTATTATTTAATATAAGTGGCAAATCTTTTGAACCTAATTCTTCCTGAATTTTCTTAGCATCTATATTTGAAAAAGCCACTGGTGTTTCGCGTTGAATGGCAATATCAGCAACAACTTCTATCTCAGTCAATTCATTAGTAGCTAAAGGAAAATCCAATTGTATCGATTTTCCTTTAGCTATAATTTTCTTTTCAATAAGTTTATAACCGATGTAAGATCCTTTAATTGTGTAAATACCACTATCTAAAGTAACACTATACATACCGTCTAAATCTGTGGTAACGGCTTTCCCCTCGGTATACTGAACAATAGCGCCAACAATTGGCTCATTAGTTATAGCATCCTTTACTATACCTTGAAGTTTTGTTTTTTGAGAAAAAACAAAACTGGTTAAAAAAATAAAGACAGTAAATAATTTAAATTTCATTGTAATGTTGTCAAAAAAAATAGCCTAAGAAATCACCTACGAAACACCATTGGAGATTAATAATTACTCTATAATAAGTTTTCTAACGGAAGTAGTATTTTTATTATCAGTAACTCGAACGGTGTAAATACCTTTTGTTAAAGTAGAAACATCAAAAATTGCATTAGTTAATTCTTTATTTAATTTAGATACTTTAACTTCCTGACCAAAAGCATTGTAAATTATAACCTGATGGATTAAGTTCTCTGATTTTAATGAAATATTGTTTTTTGCAGGATTTGGATAAATAACAAAAGCAAAAGATTTATTTAGTTCTTTTACACCTACTTGTTGACAATCGCATATATGATCTCCCAATCCAGAAAAACTATTTGCACTTAAAGTATCCCATTGAACAGATGCATTAAATGTTTCAGGAGCTGGATTAGTTTTAATACCATTTTTCACATTTGATTTTCTTTTCAAAGTTTTATCTTGACTCCAATATTGCAAAAAGTATGGTCCTTGAGTTTGAGAATCATAAGTTGAAGGGATACTAGAATAAGGAAATAAAATAGTCCATCCCGCAGTTGGACTATATGTTCCTTGAGAATTTGAAGGACGTTCACCTTTACAAGCAAAAATATCAACCATTGACCAGTTTGTTCCACCATTAGTTGTTTTCTGTAATTCTAAAGCATCGTCGCCATTAAAACACAATACACGACTATTACCTGTTCCTGTGGCGCAACCTGGGCATAACAATGTATCTGCCTTTGCTTGCAAAGCCAAATCGATAGGTGCATTTTGCCCGGTGCCACTTGGATCTGTTAAATTCAAGGCAATTACATAAGATTGATAAGGTTGTAGTGTAATATTCGTAGGTAATTGCATAACTCCTTCAGGATTTTGATCTGAACTTGTTGAACCATTGTCCCAACGAATAACACGGTAATTTGCTAGGCTTATCGGTGAAGCTGATGTATTGTAAAACTCCAGTGCCTTATTATTGTTAGTTCCTTCAACATACTCTGATATTATTAAATCTGAACAATCTTGAGCTTTTCCTGCCACTGCAAAGGCAATTAATGATAAACTTAGTAAAGTTTTTTTCATGTTTTTAATTTTAAGTTTTTTAATTTTAAATGCTAAGGTGGTTTAAGGCGGACTTCTGAACAGTTGTCCTCTTATAGGTTGGTCACTTCTATAGCAAAGCAAAAATAAGCTATTTTAAAACACTAACAAACAATTGTGTATAAAAATGATGATTATCTAAGAAACATTTAACAATTATTTAATTTGTCAATGATTTTAACACACATTGCCATATTTTTATTCAATCAATTAAAATTTTCATTTTTTAACGAATTGATATTCTC
>CANHPI010000189.1 GCA_947462425.1 Bacteroidota bacterium | reverse complement strand
CTTCCACAGTTGTGTTTATGCATTGCAAAATTTTACCATGTACTTCCACAGTTATGTTTGTGCATTGCAAAATTTTATGATGGCTTTCCACACTTGTGTTTATGCATTGCAAAATTTTACCATGTACTTCCACAGTTGTGTTTATTCATTGCAAAATTTTATGATGTACTTCCACAGTTGTGTTTGTGCATCACAAAATTTCATGATGGCCTTCCACAGTTGTGTTTGTGCATTGCAAAATTTTATGATGTGCTTCCACAGTTGTGTTTGTGCACCACAAAATTTAATGATGGCCTTCCACAGTTGTGTTTGTGCATCACAAAATTTAATGATGGCTTTCCACAGTTGTGTTTATGCATTGCGAAATTTTATGATGGCTTCCAAAGACTGTGTCCATCCAAAAAAGTAACAAAATATCAACAAAAAGGCCAAATGCCATTTCCTTTATTATTGATAGTTCTAATAACTAGAAACTTAGACTATAGTATAAGTTTTATACTGTAAGTTCACTTTTAGTCTATGTTTTAAAGCGTGCTTTTGAAATAAGTTGCGGGTTATGGACATTTCTGAAAAAGTTTTATTTTATTGCAGATATTTGTTTTAATTTTTTATGTATTAATATTACCTCTGAATTAAGAAGGTTATCTAACTGTAGAAATTATTTAAATTTATTTGTTGATTTATTATGAAAAAAATTGAGGTTGTTGCAGGAATTATTTATTTTGAGAATAAAATTTTATGTGTACAAAGACCTAAGAACAAACTTGCATATATTTCTGAGAAATTTGAATTTCCAGGAGGGAAAATTGAAAATGGTGAGACTCAAATTGACGCTTTAAAAAGGGAGTTGTCAGAAGAGTTAAATATTTTACCAAACATTCAATCGTTATTTCTTACAGTTGTTCATGAATATCCAGATTTTGAATTAACTATGCATAGTTATAAATGTAAAGTAAATAATATGGAAATTACGCTTAATGAGCATATAGATTATAAATGGTTAACTTTACAAGAACTAAATAAATTAGATTGGGCAGCTGCTGACATTCCAATAGTCAATAAATTAATAATTAATGAGTAACCTAATTGAAATTTTTAATAATAGCTTACAAACTGGCTATGTTGATAAGACTATTATATCTGATGAAAACTTTCATCCTGAATTACTTGTAAATCAAAAAAATCCTCCTAAAAAAGTACTGCTAACCTTATTAAAAGAACTTGAAAATTGTGAAGAGTTTTGTTTTTCTGTTGCTTTTGTAACCACAAGCGGTGTTGCCACAATAATTAATAAATTACAAGAACTAAATAATCGTAATATTCGAGGTCAAATTTTAGTTTCTCAATATTTAAATTTCTCACAACCTGAAGCGCTTAAAAGATTATTACAATTTAAAAATATAGATTTACGTATAACAATATCAGGTAATGCACATTCAAAAGGCTATATATTTAAAAAAAATAACCATTATAATTTAATTGTTGGAAGTAGTAATTTAACTGCTCAGGCATTGACAACAAATAAAGAATGGAATATTAAAGTTTCCGCTTTGGATAATAGTGGAATTGTTGAAAAAGTTCTTTCAGAATTTAAGTCAGATTTTAAAAAAGCAACTCAAGTTACAGTTGAATTTATATCAGCTTATGAGAAAACTTATAAGAAGCAAACTCTTTTAAATAAGGAAAAGATATTTGAAAATTTAATAGAATCCGAAAATACTATCATTCCAAATTCAATGCAAGTTGAAGCATTGAAAAACCTAAACACATTAAGAGTTAACAAAAAAAACAAAGCTTTAATAATTTCAGCAACAGGAACGGGTAAAACCTATTTATCCGCTTTTGATGCCAAAGCATTTAATCCTAAAAAGTTATTGTTTGTTGTACATAGGTTAACTATTGCAAAAGATTCTTTAAAGACCTTTAAAAATATTTTCGGAGACGAAAAAACAATGGGTTTGTATTCTGGTGAAAAAAGAGATTTAGATTGCGATTTTGTGTTTTCTACAATTCAAACAATTTCAAAATCAACACACTTAGAAAATTTCACAAAGGACCATTTTGATTATATAATTATTGATGAAACCCATAGATCAGGTGCTGATTCTTATTTGCGATTAATTAATTATTTTAAACCAAAATTTCTTTTAGGAATGACAGCTACCCCTGAGAGAACTGATGGTAATGATATTTTTAATCTGTTTGACCACAATATAGCTTATGAAATAAGATTAAATAGGGCTATGGAAGAAGAAATGCTGAGTTCATTTCATTATTTTGGTGTATCTGATTTGATTATTGAAAACAATAAGTTTGATAAAAAAACTGACTTTAACTTATTAATAGCTAATGAAAGAGTTAATAGAATAATCGAAAAGGCCAATTTCTATGGCAGTGATAACGGGATAACTCGTGGTTTAATTTTTTGTTCAAGAAAGGATGAAGCTGTCGAATTATCTTTTTTGTTTAATTTGAAGGGATTTAAAACTCAAGCTTTAACAGGCGATAGTTCTGAGGATGAAAGAGCAATAGCAATTGAAAAATTAGAATCCGATAATTTAAATGAAAAGTTAGATTACATTTTTACGGTTGATATTTTCAATGAAGGTATTGATATTCCGAAAATCAATCAAATTATTATGCTTCGTCCTACCGAATCTGTAATAATATTTATCCAACAATTAGGCAGAGGTTTGAGGAAAGTAGAAGGAAAAGGCTATTTAACAGTAATTGATTTCATTGGTAATTATGAAAATAACTATTTGATACCTGTTGCACTATATGGCGATACATCATACAATAAAGATTCTTTAAGGAAGCTAATTACAGAGGGAAGTAGGATGATTCCGGGATCTTCCACAATTAATTTTGATGAAATCACAAAAGAAAGAATTTTTCAATCTATCGATTCTGCCAATATGCAATTGTTTGCTGATTTGAAAAAGGATTATAATTTGTTGAAATTCAAGTTGGGTAGAATTCCTATGATGATGGATTTTATAGAGCATGGTTCTAGAGACCCATTTTTATATGTTAATTACGCAAATTCATTTTATAATTTCATAGTTAGAGTGGAAAATAATTTTGAATCTGATTTATCAATTAATCAGATTAAACTTTTAGAATTATTTTCTAAGGAAATAAACAATTCTAAAAGAATTGAAGAAAGTTATATTCTGAACCAATTAATATTAAAAGGAGAACTAAGTATTTCTGAATTTAAAAATTCAATTTTCAATTTATATGGTTATAAACCTAGTCAAGCTACAATTGATTCTTGTATTGTTAATATTAACTTTTTATTCATTCGGAAAAACGAAAAAGTAATTTTTGTCGAAGAAAATTCATTTCAATTTTACAATGAATTCAATGAGAATTTAAAAAATAGTTTATTTAAAAAATTTCTATTGGATACAATAAATTACTCAATAAAAACTTTTGATAATTTATTCAGTAAAGAATATTACCAAAATGGATTAATTCTTTATAATAAGTATAGTAGAAAGGATGTTTGTAGATTATTAAATTGGGAAAAAGATATAAGTAGTACGGTATACGGCTACAGAACAAATGATGGAGTAACACCTTGTTTTGTTACATATAACAAATCTGATGATATAGAAAGTACAATAAACTATAATGACCATTTCATTAATCAATCCACATTTGCATGGGAATCAAGGTCCAATAGAAGATTAGATAGTAATGAAATTAAAGGAGTTATTAATTCAGAGCGTATATTATTGTTTATAAAAAAAGAGGATGGAGAGGGAACAGATTTTTATTTTATGGGTGATGCAACAATAATACCTGATTCAATAGAACAAAGTTATATGCCAGTTTCTAATTTGCCCGTAGTTCACTTTAAATTTCAACTTAAACAACCAGTAATTGATAGTATTTATAAGTACATTACAACTAGTAAAAAAGTAAAAACAATTGAGCAAGTTTCTTTAAACCATGAAATTATACCTGATGAAAATATTAATAATTCTAAGCAATTCATCCCTTTTTATGACTTTTACGCAGCAGCTGGTTCATTTAGCGAAATGCAATATGAAAAAGATTTTTCTTTAATTGAATTAGATGAAAATATAAAAAATAATAAAGATTATTTTGCATGTAGAATAATTGGTGAATCAATGAACAGGATAATTCCAAATGGCTCAATTTGTTTATTTAAATTATATACAGGTGGAAGTAGAAATGGAAAGATAGTTTTAGTTGAAAATTTTGATAATCAAGATCAAGATTTCAATTCTGCTTTTACTGTTAAGACTTATTCAAGTGAAAAAATTGTAACTGAGGAAGGTTGGGAACATAATTCAATTGTTTTAAGACCAAATTCATTTGATACTTCTTATAAGAACATAATTATAAATGAAGAAGACGGCTCTAAAATGAGAGTTGTTGGGGAATTTGTTAAAATTATTAATTAATTGTTTCTTATAAGTCTATGCCTACTAAAAACCTTTGGACTCGTGAAGAATTGATTTTGGCTTTCAATCTGTATTTGAAATTGCCATTTGGCAAGATGCATTCTCGCACGCCTGAAATTGTAGCGTTAGCAAATTTAATTGGTAGAACAGCCAATTCTATGGCAATCAGATTAACCAACTTTGCTGCTTGCGATCCATTTCACCAAAACCGTGGTGTTAAAGGTATGGATGGAGGCAAAAAACAATGCCAACCTATTTGGGATGAATTTGCTAATAACCGAGAAACACTCATATTTGAAAGTGAACGCATATTAGCTGAAAAAGAAAATCAAACAATAGATGATAAGTTTGTTTCCATACTAGACGACATAAAATATTTAAAAGGTGAAGTAAGGTTAAGGGAAGTAAAAACACGTGTTAATCAAAATTTTTTCAGGCAGTTAGTTTTAGCAAATTATAGTTCTAAATGTGCACTTACAGGCATTGATATTCCTGAACTTTTATTTGCTAGTCATATTATACCTTGGTCAAAAAATGAACAAGAAAGATTGAACCCTGAAAATGGTATTTGTCTTTCTGCTTTGTACGATAAAGCTTTTGATAAAGGCTTGATTGGAATAAATGAAAAGCATGAGGTTATTATTTCTAAAGATTTGAAACAAAACCAAAACAAGGAGTTTTATAAAACGCATTTTTCATGTTTTGAAAATGCTAAAATCAAATTACCAGAAAGATTCTTACCTAACAAAAACTTTTTACAATATCATCTAGATGAAGTTTTTTCTTTAAGAAATAAGTAAAAACTCATACTCTCAATTCCCAATCACTTTAACCTAAATAGTTTAACCACACCTAAAAAACTTGTCCTAGTTCAATGTTTGGTTTATAAAATGGTTGCACCTTTGTACGGTAAAATAACTGCTACTCATTAAGTAAGAAAAAAGATTAACTTACCAAAAAATAGGGCAGTGGTTATAAATTATTTACCGCTTAAAATTTACCACAATGGAAAATATAATTTTGCATAAAGCCGATACCAGAGGCAATGCCGACCACGGATGGCTAAAAAGTAAACATACTTTTAGTTTTGCTAATTACTATAACCCCGATAGAATGCACTTTGGTGTGTTAAGGGTTTTAAACGATGATAGTGTTGAAGGTGGAATGGGTTTTGGAACGCACCCCCACGATAATATGGAAATTATTAGTATTCCACTAGAAGGCGATTTACAGCACAAAGACAGTATGAATAATGTGGCTGTAATAAAAAGTGGCGATATACAAGTAATGAGTGCCGGAACTGGCATTTACCACAGCGAGTACAATAAAAACCAAGATAAATTGGTTAAATTCTTGCAAATTTGGGTGTTTCCAAACAAAAAAAATGTAACCCCACGTTACGACCAAATTACACTGAACTTAGCCGATAGGCATAATAATTTACAACAAATACTTTCG
>CANHPI010000188.1 GCA_947462425.1 Bacteroidota bacterium | reverse complement strand
TGTTACCATAATAATCACCACAAATTTGGGGGAAGAGCAAATTTTGGAATCAAATGGTATGAAATTGATCCAACGTATCCATTTATTTATATTTTAAATTTAGTAGGTATCATTCATCTTAAAAAAGATAATGACCTTAAATACATGTAATTAATTATTTATGAACTTAGTTTCAAAATACAATATTCAAGCACCGCGTTACACAAGTTACCCAACTGTGCCTTATTGGGATAGTTTTTTAAACGAAAAGAAATGGATTGAACACATTACGCAAGGATTTATTAAATACAATAAAGATGGTATAAGTCTTTATATTCATTTACCATTTTGCGAAAGTCTTTGTACTTACTGTGCTTGTAACACACGTATAACAGTAAATCATAAAGTTGAAATACCTTATATTGAAACGCTTTTAAAAGAATGGCAATTATATTTGAATCAATTTGAAGGAAAACCATTAATTAAAGAAATACATTTAGGAGGAGGAACACCAACATTTTTTTCATCTGAAAATTTAGAGTTATTACTTAAATCAATTTTAGATACTGTTGACGTGGCGCCTGATCATGATTTTAGTTTTGAAGGTCATCCAGGTAATACAACAAAAGCTCATTTAAAAACATTATATGATTTAGGATTTAAACGGGTAAGTTTTGGAATACAGGATTTTGATGTAAAAGTACAAGACACAATTAACCGATACCAAACATTTGAAGAAGTAAAAAAGGTAATGGATAATGCAAGAGAAGTTGGTTATACATCCATTAATTTTGATTTAGTTTATGGCCTACCTTATCAAACAATTGATTCAATAAATGATACGATTACAAAAATTATTTCTTTAAAACCCGAACGTATTGCATTTTACAGTTACGCTCATGTGCCATGGTTAAAACCAGGACAAAGAAAATATACCGAAAAAGATTTGCCAGTTGATTCCTATAAACGTAGTTTGTATGAGGCTGGTAAAGATTTATTTATTTCAGCAAATTATTTGGACATCGGCATGGATCACTTTGCCTTATCTAATGATAGTTTATTTGAAGCATTTAATAACGGAACACTGCACCGAAATTTTATGGGTTACACAACTAACGCAACTAAATTATTGATTGCTTTAGGCTGTTCATCTATTAGTGATACTTGGGATGGTTTTGCTCAAAATATTAAAACGGTGGAAGAGTATATTAAAGTTGTAAATGAAGGACATTTTCCCATATTTAAAGGTCATTCATTAACCGAAGAAGATTTAATTATTCGACAACATATATTAGATTTAATGTGTAAATATCAAACAAATATTGACTCTAGTTTTAAAGAAG
Source organism: Bacteroidota bacterium (assembly GCA_947462425.1). Next base: position 4,579 of record CANHPI010000188.1, on the reverse strand, counting down.
TTGAAGATAAATTTGTAGAGTTCGTTAAAGATGATCTTATTGATATATCCTCTAAAAAAATTATTATTAAAGAATCCGGTAAATTATTTTTACGTAATATTTGTTTAGCTTTTGATAAACGTTATTGGAAAAAAGTACCTAACGGAAATGTATTTAGTACCACTGCATGAACAGAGCATAATTTCTTTTTTGTTTATGATAATTGTCATATTTTTTAAATGATAGTTTCTTTATAACTTAGTTTAAACTTTAAGTATATGCAATTGAATGAAGATCATTGGGAAAGATTGTATGTATTTGCTAAAAATTTAGCTGATAATAATATTGCTTTAGATGAGATTAAAAATCAATTACTTCAACAATCATCAGACGAAGCTTTAATAACTGAAATTATTCATCAGTTGAAAAAAGTTCATTATGCTGTGAAAAGAAAAAATGGCTTAATAAAAATTGGATTTGGCGCATTATTTTTACTAGCTGGATTTTTTATCACCTGTATTAATTTTCATTCAAATCAATCATTCACTGTTGTGATGTATAGTTCAACTTCACTTGGATTACTATTGATATTTTTTGGTCTTTATGATGTGATTGGTTAATTAGTATTAATCCTAATATCTATAATCTAAATTCATTGATGATATGTCTAAATTTAAAAATTAATCAATATAAATAAGCTGAAGTATTAATTAGGTATAATAAAAATTACTGATCTTGTTCATTAATCTTTTTTGGGTTTTCAGACTTCTATTCATTATTTATTTGGAATGATTTTTTAAAAACTTTTGATTTATTTAAATGTAATTAGTGAGAATTATGTAACAAATATCACACTAATAAATTTTCTTCTTTTGTACTTTTGTTTCATAATTATCTCGTAGTTATATTTTAAATAATTTAATCAAAAAGAAAATTTTATGCTTATTCTAAACATACTTTATTCGATGCTTTTTAACAAATGTTCAAGATGTCATCAAGGAGATGTATTTATCTCAAAAAACCCTTACAATTTATCAAAAATGTTTCAACTACATAAAAATTGTAGTCATTGTAATTTAGAATATGTTAACGAGCCAAGTTTTTTTTATGGAGCTCTATATGTATCCTATGCAATTTCATCAGGTTGGTTTATGATTTGGTATGCATTAGAATATACGTTATTAAATTGGGAAACAGTTAATTTTGCAATATTTGTAATGAGCTTCATTGTTGTTGTTGCTCCTTTAACCTTGCGTTGGTCGAGATTAATTTGGTTAAACTTTTTTTACACCTATAATAAGAAATTTAGAAATCAGCAATTAAGTGAATAGAAATATCAATAATTCAGGCGTTGATTGGTGTGTTAAAATAAAATGCTAAATTAATAAAGGATAAAAAAATGGATAATTTTAATAAGATTATAAATTCTGATAAACCAGTTTTAGTAGATTTTTTTGCTGAATGGTGTGGACCTTGTAAAACAATGGCTCCTATTTTAAAAGACGTAAAAACACAATTGGGTGATAAATCAACTATCATAAAAATTGATATAGATAAAAATCCGGGAGCCGCCCAAGCCTATCAGGTAAGAAGTGTTCCTACATTAATTATATTTAAAAACGGAAAACCAATTTGGAAACAATCAGGTGTTGTTCCTGCTAATGAATTAGTGAAATTATTTCTTCAATTTCAATAGTTATGTCACATTTATACAATGTTAATTTAAAATGGAATGAAGGAAGGATTGGCGAAATTTCATCTCCTGAATTGATAAGCAAAATAGAAGTAGCTACTCCGCCTCAATTTCCAAAAGGAGTTGAGGGAATTTGGTCTCCTGAGCATTTATTAACTGCTGCCGTTAATAGTTGTTTTATGACAACTTTTTTAGCTATTGCGGAAAATTTCAGTTTAGAATTTATAGATTTTTCATGTAGTGCAATTGGTAATTTAGGTCAGGTTGATGGTAAATACTTAATGACTGAAATAATTTTAAGACCAATTTTGAAAATATCTAATGAGTCAAATAAAGATAAGGCAATTCGAGTTTTAGAAAAATCAGAAAAAGCTTGCTTGATTTCTAATTCAATTAAGTCAATTGTTTATCTCCAACCTGAAATAATATTTTAACTATAAAAAAATAGATATTAATATTCAAGTCTATTTTTCATTTATTATTTTTTTATAGTGAGTTTTTTATTCATATATTTTTTTTTAAATGATTTACCATCGTCTAACTTATATGAATGATATTTCGCATTTTTATGATCAATTCCTGTCCCATTTTAAATACTTTATTATCTTAAGTATTCAATATATATTAGGAGGAATTTTGTGAATGTTGCTTTCTTTATAATATATTAATATTGTAAATGTTCTTTTTTTAATACATCTAACTAGAGGTTCTTTTTTTAACTTTTCTAATATTAAATTTGGAATATATAATAATATATTAACCTTCTTTAAACACTTTATTTAGTCGTTTAAGTAGCATAAACATAACGCTAGTTGCAATTAAAAGTAATAAACAGTTTAAGTAAAAAAAATCGGCTTTATTATCAAACTTATCCCAGTTTTTAGCTAACACACCACTTAACTTGTTTCCAATTGCGGTTGCTAAACTCCAACCACCCATCATTAAAGCAGTAAAGCGACTTGGAGATAATTTAGAAACCATTGATAAACCCATAGGACTTAAAAAAAGTTCTCCAATTGTTATCACACCATAGCTTCCAATTAACCACATAGCACTTGATTTATTTATACCGTTACCTGAATAATTTACAGCCATTACCATTACTAATGTTGAAAGTGCACTGATTAATAAGCCCCAAGCAATTTTGGTTGCAGTTGTTGGTTCTTTTTTTCGCTTGCGTAAAAAACCAAAAAACATAACCACTAGAGGTGTTAAACACACTACAAAAAATGGATTAATGGATTGAAAGATTTCTGTTGGAATTAAATTTAGTGAATTACCAGGTGCAGGATATTTTTCAGGAGCTAAATTTTTAAAGTAGGGTGGGTAGTCTAAACATTTTTTAGGGACACCATTTTCATCTTTAATTCTTCTAAAATGTTCATCTAATTGATAAACGGAATCATTTTTAGCAACAACCGAGTTATCACATTGATATAAAAATTTTGCAGGTGCAACTAATATTGAAGGCATTTCTCTGTCTGTATAAGAATTTGCATAAGTTGTAAGAGCAGTGCCATTTAGTTTAAAGACAGCCCAAAAAATAATTACTATTCCAAAAATAGTAAACATGGTGCCCATTGGTTTACGTTCTTCAGTTGTACAACTTTTATAAATAGTGAAATAAAAATAAATTACGGGAATACAAGCGCATAAAAATGCATCTGTACTATCACTTCCAAAAATCGTATCCGGTATAAACCAGCCAATTAATCCAAATCCAACTGCAACGCCTAGTACAGCTAAAAAACGCATAATAACAGGCTTGTCTTCAGACGAAGGTTCTTTTCTTATATCAACATGTTTGTAGTGTTTCATTCCAATCCAAAAAGTTATAACGCCTAAAAACATTCCAATACCGGCAGCTATAAAAGCCCAGTTCCAACCATATTTTATTCGCATAAAAGCAGCAATAAAATTGCATATAAATGCTCCTAAATTAATACTCATATAAAATAAATTATATCCAGTATCTTTATTTGCTATATACTTTGAATCGTTATATAAATTACCTAAAAGTGTAGAAATGTTTGGTTTAAAAAAACCATTACCTGCAATCATAATTCCTAAGGCTGTAAAAAATGCCCATTCTTCTCTAATAGAAAGTAAGCAATAACCTATACCCATTAATATACCACCTAGGGTTACTGAAAAACGATAGCCTAATTTCATATCAGCTAACAAGCCACCAACAAAAGGTGTTAAATAAACACATGCAATAAAGGTTCCAAATACATCAGCAGCTTTTGCATTTTCCCATCCAAAGCCCCCATCTTTCATATCAGTTGTCATATATAAAAAGAAGATACCAATCATTAAATAGTATCCAAATCTTTCCCAAAACTCAGTAAATGCTAAAAAAAGTAATCCTTTTGGATGTTTAGAGGTTGATGCCATATTAAATGTTTTTTATAAATATAGTAGAAAGAGATTTATTAGGCAAAGAAATAATGTAAAAATTATGATTTGAATTCTTGTTGCAGCAAATTCATCTATTTTACTCAAAGATTTATTATTTAAAACATCTAAAAAACGATAAAATTGTTAATTAACAAAAGATATTTGATTACTAAAATTAGATGCAATTTTATTAAAACATTTTTTTCTTAAAATTGTAAAAATACTAATTGCTACTGTCTTGATTTCTTTAAAAAATATTATTCCCCTTTATTTATGTTCATTTTTGATTGTTAATTGTAATCCGTCGGAAACTTCTGCCACCAAAAAAGGGTATCAAATTCCTCAAAGACCAATTGTACAATCTAAAATTGACTCCGTAAAATACAAAGCAGAGATTTATAGATTAGATACCTTATTTACAAAACTTTACAAAGCAGATGCTTTTAATGGTAATGTTTTAATTGCTAAAGGAAAAAATATCATCTATCAAAAATCATTTGGATATGG
>CANHPI010000187.1 GCA_947462425.1 Bacteroidota bacterium | reverse complement strand
AGGTACAGCAAATTGCTAAAATGCAAGAACCTAAAATGACCTTATTAATGAAAGAATTAATTAGAAGTATGTAAAACAATTATAATTACGAATTAAAATGATTACGAATCTTATTACGAATATACGAATCTGTGTATGATACGTTTTGCATACACAGATTCGTATATTCGTACCTTATTCGTAATTATTAATAAAACCAAAACATGAAACATTTATTACTTGCATTAACACTTATTATTTCTTTAATATCAAAAGCAGATGAAGGTATGTGGCTACCACAACTTTTAAATGCTATGAATATAAAGGACATGAAAAAAAACGGACTAAAATTAACTGCCGAACAAATCTATAGCGTTAATAAATCAAGTTTAAAAGATGCTGTCGTTCAGTTTGCTGGTGGTTGTACTGCCGAAATTGTTTCTGATCAAGGTTTAATTTTAACCAATCACCATTGTGGATTCTCTGCTATAGCATACCATAGTACAGTTGAAAAAGATTATTTAACAAACGGCTTTTGGGCCATGAATAAAAAAGAAGAAGTGTATACTCCAAACTTAAATGCCACTATTATTCAACGTATTGAAGATGTTACTAGTAAAGTATTAAAAGGAATTACAGCAACCATTACCGAATCAAAAAAAGATTCAATTATAAAAGCAAATATTAAAGCCATAGAAAAAGAAGCTATAGTTGGCACACATTATGAATCATTTATTAAACCATTTTTTTATGGTAACGAATATTATTTATTTGTAGTTGAAACATTTAAAGATGTTAGAATGGTTGGAGCACCACCTTCTTCAATTGGTAAATTTGGTGGAGAAAGTGATAACTGGATGTGGCCTCGCCATAATGCTGATTTCTCCGTATTTCGTATCTATGCAAATAAAGATAACAAACCAGCTGAGTATAGTGCGGATAATGTTCCTTACAAACCAAAACATGTTATTCCTATTTCTTTGAAAGGATATAACCAAGGCGATTTTACCATGGTATATGGATTTCCGGGACGTACACAGGAATACTTATCGAGCTATGCTGTTGATATGATAATGAACGAAAGCGACCCATTAAAAGTAGCTTTAAGAGAAAAACGTTTAAATATTATGAATGCTGATATGTTACAAAGTGATGCGGTTCGTATTGCTTACGCAACTAAATATCAAGGTATTGCTAACTATTATAAAAAATGGATGGGAGAAATGAATGGCTTAAAAAAATATGATGCCGTTGCTAAAAAACAATTATTCGAAAAACAATTTAATGAAGCTGTAAATTCAGATCCTATAAAAAAAGAAAAATATGGCAATATTTTCCCACAACTTCAAAAAGTGTATGCGGAATATAAAACTTTAAGTAAACAAGTGGATTATTATAGCGAATGTTTATTAGCGATTGACGCATTTAATTATGCCCGCTATTATATTACTTTAAATAACGAGCTGAAGAAAAAACTAAAAGGAGCTACTAATACTTACGAAACTACTTTAGCCGAATATAAAAAACTGGGTTTCTTTAAAAACTACAATAAACCAACCGATATTAAAATCTGCGAAGCCATGCTTACAGAGTATATCAAAGGTGTATCATCAAACAACAGACCCTATGTATTAGATTCATTTATTGTAGCTAATAATAACGATGCTAAAAAAATGACTGAATTTTTATTTTCAAATACCAATTTTGTGGATAAAGATAAAGCAGAAATGATGTTAAATGATTTTGAGAAATACACAAACCTTTACGAAAGAGATCCTGTATTTTATTTGACCAATGCTATTGTAAAATATTATAATACCTCTGTATTTCCTCAATTTCAATATGATGAGCGAGAAATTAACGAAATTCAAAAACTTTACTTACAAGGCCAAAAAGAATTATTTAAAGATAAAAAGTTTTATCCTGATGCCAATTCAACATTACGAGTAGCTTATGGTAAAGTCAATAACTACAAACCAAAAGATGGCGTTGAATATAATTATTACACAACCTTAGATGGAATTATGGAAAAATATATTCCAAACAACGAAGAGTTTGATGTGCCAGCAAAATTAAGAGACTTGTACAGTAAAAAAGATTACGGACCATATGCTAACAGAAATGGCAAACTGCAAGTTGCTTTTACCGCAAGTAACCATACCACCGGTGGTAATAGCGGAAGCCCTGTTTTTAATGCAAAAGGCCAATTAATTGGGACCAACTTTGATAGAAACTGGGAAGGCACCATGAGCGACATCATGTATAACCCAAACCAATGCCGCAACATTGTATTAGATGTGCGTTATACATTATTTGTAATAGATAAATTTGCAGGAGCAGGTTATTTATTGAATGAAATGAAATTGGTGAAGTAATCCTCTTTATCTAAAAAAACCTATCTTTGCCCTCATGTCATTTGCAGGAAAAACCGTTTCATTTCATACACTTGGTTGTAAACTGAATTTTTCAGAAACTTCAACCATTGCTCGTTTAATGCAAGAAAAAGGATTTGAAAAAATTGCTTTTGATTTAGGAGCAGATGTGTGTGTTATAAACACTTGCTCTGTTACCGAAAATGCCGATAAAGAATGTAAGCAAATAGTAAAATCTGCTTTAAGTAAAAACCCGGAAACCTTTATTGCGGTGGTTGGTTGTTACGCTCAATTAAAACCAGATGAAATTTCAAATATTGAAGGTGTAGATGTTGTTTTAGGAGCTTCTGAAAAATTTAAACTATTAAATTACATCAATCTTTCAGTTAAAAATACACATACCGAAATTCATAATTGTGAAATTTCGGATGTTAATACATTTGTAGATTCATTTTCAGCCGGAGACAGAACACGTTCCTTTTTAAAAGTACAGGATGGTTGCGATTACAGTTGTACATTTTGCACCATTCCTTTAGCGCGTGGCAAAAGCCGCAGCGATACTATTGAAAACGCAGTAGCTAACGCAAAAAAAATTGCAGCTACTGGTGTTAAAGAAATTGTACTAACGGGTGTTAATTTAGGCGACTTTGGCTATGGTATTGATATTGACAAAGACACTAAAAAACGGAAGGAATATAATTTTCTGGATTTAATTACAGAGCTTGACAAAGTAGAAGACATTGAACGCATTCGTATTTCTTCTATCGAACCAAATTTATTAACCAACGAAGTGATTGAATTTGTGGCAAATTCTAAACGATTTATGCCCCATTTTCACATTCCTTTACAAAGTGGGAATAATGAAATTTTAGGTAAAATGAAACGTCGTTATAAACGAGAATTATATCAGGATCGTGTTACTAAAATAAAAGAATTAATGCCTAATTGTTGCATCGGGGTTGATGTTATTGTTGGATTTCCTGGCGAAACACATGAGCATTTCCTGGATACCTACAATTTTATTAACTCTTTAAACATTTCTTACTTACATGTTTTTACATATAGTGAGCGTGATAATACAGAGGCTATTACCTTAGAAGGTAAAGTGGATTATGCTGAACGCAAACGTAGAAACAAAATGCTTCGCATATTATCCGCTAAAAAATTAAGAGAGTTTTACGAACAACACCTCAATCAAGAGTATAGCGTATTGTTTGAACACGAAAATAAAAATGGCGTGATGTGTGGTTTTACCGAAAATTACATCAAGGTAGTTTATCCATTTGATGAAAAACTAATAAATCAATCAGTAACCGTTAATACAAAATTAATAAATGCAGATGGCGTTATTGATGCGGAATTGATTACAGAGATTATTTAGTTCGTTTTGCTCCATCATTAGAAACATTTCATAAAATGCTTACTATCAATAGTTAGAAATAAGTTATAACTTCTTGAAACACAGAATTTAATGAGTATACCTATTTTTATGAAAAAAAGTATTTTTGTGTCTCTTAAAAATGAATAAAAAATTAAAAATCCTATTATTAAAATATTAAAATTAGTTTCCAAAAAATGGAGAGAGATAACTAAATTCAAAATAATTATTCTTAACTTTAATTTTGATTATGGACCACGTTTACAAGATTTTTATAGTAGAAGATGACTTGTTTTATAACAACATCTTATTAAATTTTCTATCAGAAAACACTCAACTTCAGTGTAGCAGTTATTTTACTGGAAGCCAAGTTTTAAAAAAAATTAGCCAAAATCCAGATTTCATAATTTTAGATTATCGCTTAACTGATATGGTTGCAGATGATATAATTGAAAAATACAAATCGTATGATCCCAATATAAAAATAATTATACTTTCAGCACAAACAGATATAAAAGTTGCTACTAATTTAATGAAATCAGGTGCAGATGAATATATTATTAAAGATGAAAATGCTTTAACTAATTTAGATAAAGTTTTACAATCATATATAAAAGAAAAACAATTATTACAACAAAACACTAATTCAAAAAATCAATTTCAAAATTTCATTCAACTAGAAACATTTTTAATAGGTAAAAGTCATTCTATTTCAAATATTAAAAAACTAATAATTAAAGCAGCTCAATCAAATTTAAATGTAGCTATAACAGGCGAACAAGGAACAGGTAAAAGATTTATAGCAAAAGTAATACACGTATCTTCAAAACTTTCGCATTTGCCACTTCACGAAATAGGTATTCACGATATAGAAGATTTTGAAGAGTATATAAAATTAGAAAGTAACAAGTCTGAAAAAATACCTGAAGATTTAAAGAAATACGAAACTGGTACATTTTTCATCAATGAAATTTCAGAATTTACTATTGATTTACAATCTAAATTAATAAAATTCATTAAAAGTTTAAAAGCAATTCAACGTAAAAAAGAATATACTGGAACTAATGCTCATCGTTTTATCATAGGAAGTATCTTTGATTTTCAGGATTTACTAAAAAAGAAAAAATTAAATGAAGAACTTTATTTTGAAACTTTAGGATTGAAATTAGAAATTCCCCCATTAAGATCAAGAACGGAAGATGTTGGCTTTATTTCGGAAGAGTTTAAAAATGAATTTTGTAGAAATAATGGCATTGAAAGTAAAATAATTTCGAACGATGCGAAAAAAAAATTAATGAGATATAACTATCCAGGAAATATAAAAGAATTAAAATCAATTATCGAATTAGCGTGCGTTTTATCTGATAAAAACACAATAACCGAAAGTGAAATCATTTTCAACTCTAACACTCAACCAACATACGACTTAAATAATTCAACGTTAAGTGATTTTAATAATCGTTTTATTTTTAATTACCTTAAAAGAAACGATTTTCAGGTTGTAAAAACTGCAAATGAATTAGGTATTAGTAAAAGTAAAATATACAATATGCTAAAAGACGGTAGTTTTAATAATAAAAGCTAAACATATACTATTAGTTAAGGCTATTAGCTATAATAACAAATTGTGTATGTATCCTAATTAAAATAATTATTCTTATAAAAAGGAATTGAATCTTTTAAAGAACATAAAATTTTATATTCTTGTATTTCAGTTAATGTATTTTAAATTTAAACAGACACATAGATATTTATAAATAAAATAATGATACATAAATTTGAAAAAATTAATTCGTCACGATTAAAACAGATGATAAACAACGATGTTTTTTATAAAGAATCGCTTAGTATTTTATTGAGAAACTTGGTCTTAGACCTAAATAAAATTAAACAACATTTAGAAAAAAAAGAATACAAAGAAATAACCGATTTATGTCATAAAATGAAAACATCCACTTACTTAATTTCATTAGATAATATTGAAAATGAAATGAAAGAATTAAGTGAAAGAAATAATAAATTAGATGAAGCTAATTTTATAAAATATACTCAAAAAATAATACAAGAAATTGATGGAGTGCTAAATTAGCTCTAATGGTTAAATACTATAATACTTTATTGAGGATTGAAAAATCTATAATTGTTACCAAAGTATTTTAAAATTTTATAATTTAATTAAAAAGGAGCGAGTCATCGCTCCTTTTTGATTAAATATAGTTTAGTGTATTAAGCTTTACTGAATTT
>CANHPI010000186.1 GCA_947462425.1 Bacteroidota bacterium | reverse complement strand
GCAAAGGTTCGTTTTGAAAAAATACCTCAAGTATTTAAAAACATAAAATTAGTAATGATGTCACTATTTATTACATGGATTATTGCTCCTTTTTTTATGTTTATATTATCTTATATTTTCCTAAAAGATTATCCTGAATACATGACAGGATTAATTTTAATTGGAATTGCGCCTTGCATAGCCATGGTTATAGTTTGGAATGAATTAGCAGAAGGCAACAGGGAATATATTGCAGGTCTAGTAGGATTAAATAGTTTACTTCAAGTACTTTTATTTTCAGCCTACTCTTATTTTTATTTAACTAAAATGCCAGAATTTTTTGGATTGAAAAGTTTTGACATTTCAATTACCATGTCACAAATTGCCAAAAGTGTATTTATCTATTTAGGAATACCTTTTATTGCAGGAATCGTAAGCAGATATTCACTAATTAAAATAAAAGGAGAAGATTGGTATCAACAAAAATTTATTCCATTTATATCTCCAATAACTTTAATTGCTTTGTTGTTTACCATTATTGTTATGTTTAGCTTAAAGGGCGAATTAATTGTTCAAATACCAAAGGACGTTATAAGAATTGCAATTCCATTAGTTATATATTTTGCAGTCATGTTTGTTGTTACATTTTTTATTGCAAAAAAATTAGGAGCCGATTATTCAACCAATACTGCACTTTCATTTACTGCAACTGGCAATAATTTTGAACTGGCAATTGCTGTTGCGATTGGAGTTTTTGGTATTAATAGCGGACAAGCATTTGCTGGAGTTATTGGGCCATTAATAGAAGTACCAGCATTAATTGCATTAGTAAAACTAGCATTTTGGTTTAGAAAAAAATACTACAAAATTTAGATCTATTTTTTCTTTTTAAATTTAGAGAGATAGCGTTTATATAATTCACTCAAGCTTTCGTATTCTTCTCTGTAAAATATACCTAAACCTTGTGTAAAAGGTCCACCAGTTGTTGTAATCTCTGTATTATCATTACTACGATTAAAAGCTTTAACTCTGTACTTACCAGATTCTGATAATTTATATTCTATAGAAACATCACCAATCAAGTTACTAGAGTTACTACTTTTAGTTGTACTTGAATTATTATTACTTGCAACTCCAAAATTACCATCTATAGCTAACCTGTTATTAAATAATTGTTTAGATAAAGCTAAATCCAATTCATCACTACTTAGTGCTCCTCCTGGTCTGTAATTTACACCAAAATCGATATCCTTGGTAACTCCGCTTAACCAATTACTCATTTTATTACTTAGCATTTCAGAACCTGTAGCAGCGGCAGCACCGCCTGCACTTATTCCACCACCACCCGAAACAGAAACCGGTGTAATAAAACTACGCAATAACAATAAGGAAAATACTTGTCTGTTCAATTCATTTTCATCACTTAAAATACTTTTAACAGCCGACCGTGTTGTTTCATCAATAGTTGGTAATTCAATACCAAAAGTAATATCAGGAGACGTTAATTTATCTTTCATGTACAATTTACAATCAACCGGAAAACGTTTATTGTAATTACTTAAAGAATCATTTGGAAATAAAGGTTTAATTGAAGCACGCTGTTTGTAATTAGCAACTATATCAATATTTGCTTTATACACGCTACCATTCCATTTTATAGAACTACCCTTTTGAATTTCAAATTTTTTGGTAACAAAATTTTCTAGCGTAAATAAATAATCTCCTGTGGAAAGCACATAATCACCATACATTTCAAATTTCCCTTTTGAATTTATCTTCATATTTAAATTGCCATCACCTCTCGCTTTAATAACATCACCTGATTTTTCATCAAAAATTAATTGCACCTCAGCATCTTTTGTAGCTGCTAAATTAAAATCTAATGAAAAATTTGATTTTTTATTTTTAACTATTGTCTTCAATGTATCTTTTGTCACAAATTTTATAAAATCATTATTTCCAATTTCAGACGGACCACCTAGAGGAATATAGAAATAGGTTCCTCCGTTTGTTTTCATATTTATTTCCATTTTAATATCATCTAAAAAGCCATAAACACCTGCATTTCCAGATGCATAAGCAGTGCCATAGTAACTAGGATTATTTGCAGCAGTAGTATTTAAAAGCATTAATTTATTAGTATTAACATCAAAATCAATGCGCATATTTTTAAAATTATTATGAAATATATTTCCAGTTACATTTCCAGAATTGCCCATTTTGTCTCGTATTTCAAGATTTTCGAAATTAATTTGATTAGGTTTAATATCTACATACCCATTTACACTGTACTGTACATTTAAAAAATCAACGACAGTAACACATTTAAAAAATTTTAATTTGGCATTAATTTGAGGATTGTCGAGTGTGCCTGTGATTGTACCGTTTCCATTTAAAAATCCCACTTTAAACGTTAAAATATCTTGCAAATATGGTTGTAATAAAGAAAGATCAAAAGGCTCAGTTTTGAATGTAACATCTAAATTATCTTCTTTTCTCTTGGGATAGTAATAACCTTTAAAATCAAAATTCTTCAATAAATTTCCATCAAAATCTTTTGCAAAAGCTGAGAATCCATTGATACTTAAGGCTTCTTTTTCTGGATTGTATTCACTATTTATTTCTCCACTACCAATTAGCTTTTTATTAAATTTAAGATCATTAAAATTGATTTTACTGGTAATTAACGTTTTACCAAACACACCATAAAGACTAGTATTTCCTGATAGAGAGCCATCAATAGTTAATTTAGCTGCTTTTAAAAGTGGATTTATCTGTGACAATTTAAAATTTTGAATTAAGATGTCAAATTTATCAGTCATGTTCTTTGATAATGTTCCATCAATTGTAATTAACTGATTTTGATTATAAAAAGTAATTGGATTAATTTTAACTGAAAAAGATGTATCTATAATAATTGGATTATACTTAACTATTTGCCAAACACTATCTTCAATCACATATTTAATTTTATCTAAAAGAATTGTTGCCTCATTATTTTCAAAAATAGCATTACCGCTAACAATACCAGCATTATTAGGACTTGTCAAATTATCCCAGTTTAAATTAAAATTAGTAGTTTTATCTTTTGCTGTAAAAATAAAATTCGGATTTTTTAATGAAAAGCTATCGGTAACGTTTATCGACTTTGCACCATATGAAAATTGAACACCTTCTGGTAAAGAATTAACGCTAATTTTATTGTTTTTAAATTTCAGCCCAGAATATTCAATTAAATCACTGTTAGTGTTTAAATACAAATAATTAATTTTAGAATCAAAAGAACCCTCGATAGAAGAATTTTTACTGATCATCAAATCTTTTAAAAATAATTCCTTAACAATAGTGAAGTTTTTAATTTTTACTGTTAAATCGGCTTTATCATTATAAATATAGTGCGTTTTAGATTTAAAAAATGTTGGAAAATAGTCATTTAAATACTGTTTAAAAGCTTCTGAAAGTGTACTCAAATTATAATTTCCTTTTAACTGAACATTTGCAATACTTGAATTCAACTCAATATTTTTATTAGCAGACGACTGCTCTAAATCTAAATTAAAACTACTTAGTTTGTATGTTTTATCTGTTGTCTCATAAATAGTATTATCAAAATTTATAAGTCCACTTAAATTATCTATACTATTTCCATTTAAATTGATTAATATTTGTGAAGAAACTTTTCCATTTAATTGAGCCGTAGAAAAATGCGTTTTTTCTAAATCAAAATTATAGATAGACGAAATAAAATCCATCTTAGGAAGTTTATTATTAAAATCGATTGAACCACTAAAATCAAAATTTGCACTCGTATCTCTGCTAAACACATTTCCCGAAAAAACTTTTTCCTTGAACTGACCATCTATTTTGATATTATCATATTGAAAATTGTTAAAAGAAACAGACTGCACAATTCCATCAAATGAGGCATTAATATCATTTAAGGTCAAACCTTTTCCTTTGATTTTAGCAGATAAAGAAATTGGTCCTAACAATTTAACATCCGGAAAAAGTTTTGACAAATTAAAATTAGTTGTAGTTATGGAACCAAAATATTCTATTTTTTTTGATTTATTATTTAATTGAAGGTCCGTTTTAATGATACCAACATCCGTTTTAAAAGTGCCGTATGTAACAAACTCATTTAAAAAACCATCAAACTTACCTCTATAAGAAACTACTCCTAACTTTTTTAACTCTGCGGGTAATTGAAAATAAGTTGGTTTTTTAAATGGCGGAATTGGAAATTTTTCAATATCGGAAACCGAAGTTGATAGTTTTTCTGCATCAAAATGAATATATGATTTACTAATGTCGGGTAAACCTGTAATTACAGCATCGCCATTAAACTCAGTATTATTTCGGTATTTTATTTTCATTTCAGAGCCACTTAAATCATTTACAAAACCTCTTACCTTACCATTTAAAAATAAAACTTCGTTAAAACCATTCATGTCTTTTGCAAAATAACCGATGTCTTTAAAATTAATATTGGTACTATCAATTAAATTTCCTTTCATGTATACTTTATTAATAAAGTCTTGATAGTCTTCCCATTGATTATACTTAAATGTCAAATTTCCTTTTACTAAACTATTATCTGTTTTTAAATAAATACGATCGCATTTAAGTTCAGTAGATGAAATTCTAACTTTAGTTGTTAAATTTTTTAATACGATTCCACATTGTTCTTTAGCTGCTAAATTTGATATTTGAGCAAAAATCGTATCTCCTTTAAAATCAAGTTCGGTAAACGTTCCAAAAACATTTTGAACATGAATATTTTTATAATTCATATTTTGAACAACCTTATTTGTATCCTTTAATAAATGGTAGGTAAAATCAACATTGTTTAATTTTAAAGCGCCATAAGTAATTTTCCAAGGTGATGGAACAGTATCTATTTGAGTTGTATCTGATTTGAAGTAGTCGGCTAAATATTGAAAATTCCAATCGTCTTCATTTTTGTATTTTAATAGTTTAACTTTTATATCTGTTAATTCAACTTCATCTAAATTCAACTTATGTGCTTCATAATTAAAACCACTTACATCAACAGTTATACTTTTGCCATAAATTAAAGTATCTAGGTTTTTATCACTTACAAAAATTCCTTGTAGTGTAACATTACTTATAAACGAAATCTTTAGCCTTTCAATTTCTACCGTAGCATTTAATTCCTTGCTTAAATATGCAGTTACTTTTTTTGCTGCCCATGTTTGAAATGTTTCGGTTTGTAGAACAAAATATAGCGCTCCTAAAAAAAACACAATAAGTAGTACGGAAAACAATATAGTTTTCCATAATATTCTTGTAATTTTACCAAGCTTACTCATAGAGTTTAAAAATAACGAAATAACCCAAATTCTTATTGTTAATATACCTTAAGTTTTGTAGTAAATCACTGAGCAAAAAATGGACCATAGCATAAAGCAAACTGAAGATATATTTATATTAGGAATTGAGTCAAGTTGCGACGATACATCATGCGCCGTGATTAGAAATGGCGTATTGCTATCAAATGTAACAGCTAACCAAAGTATACACGAGCAATATGGTGGCGTTATTCCAGAACTTGCTAGCAGAGACCATCAAAAAAATATTTTACCTGTGGTTGACGCAGCTTTAAAAAAAGCAAACATAATTCCATCTCAATTAAATGCCATTGCGGTAACCAGAGGGCCTGGATTAAGCGGAAGTTTATTGGTAGGATTATCATTTGCGAAATCGTTATCATTGGCGTTACAAATACCACTTATTGAAATTAATCACATGCAAGGGCATATTTTAGCACATTTTATTGAAGAAAAGATTGAAGTTGGTAGTTATTTGAGTGATGAAAAAGAAAATAACTTTTCTGGTTCAGCATCCATCCAACAACAAATAACTTCCAACAAACAACCTTCTTTTCCTTTTTTATGCTTAACGGTTAGTGGAGGTCATACGCAAATTATAAAAATATCAGATTATTTAAGTTTTGAATTACTAGCAGAAACCGAAGACGATGCTGTTGGAGAAGCTTTTG
>CANHPI010000185.1 GCA_947462425.1 Bacteroidota bacterium | reverse complement strand
GATTAAAAGTGCATTTTAAGGGAAGGATTCATATTCCTACCGATGATGTAATTCAATTTAAAGAAGCTATTATTTTTGCATACTTGGGGTATTTAAGAGCAAATGAAATTAGCAACACATTAAGTTCTGTAACAAAAGCAAGCAGAGATAGTATCGGGGGTTGTATTTATTTGGGAAGAAAATAACGTAAGTGTCACTTCGAGTACATTTGTCTGCCTCTTACAAATGTGTATCGAGAAGTTGCATAAAAAGTTCTCGATATGTTCTGCAAAAAGGCGGCAGAACTACTCGAACTGACAAAAAATAAAAAAATAAAATGAACTACATACTAGTATTTATAGGCGGAGGATTAGGAAGCGTATTACGTTTTATGATTGCTCTATTATTTGGTAAAACAACTTTATCGCTTCCCATTGCCACCTTATCGTCAAATATAATCAGCTGTTTTATTTTCGGGACTCTTATTTATATTTACCAAGAAAAAAACTTAATTCCTGATAACTACAAGCACCTTATTATAATAGGAATTTGCGGCGGGCTGAGCACATTCTCAACCTTTAGTTACGAAACCTTTGAACTAATTAAACAGGGTATGACTGTTTGGGCAATAATAAATATTGTTGTAAGTTGTATTCTTTGCACAAGCATATTTTTTATGTTTGCTAAGTGATTAAAAAAAAAGCCGCTCAACGAGCGGCTTGTAATATTAAAATATAACAAAGTTTATTTCTTCTCTGCTTTATATTCTTTTTCCATTTGCTTTACAATATCTTTTACTTGTTCAGTGCCAATACGTTTAGCTTTAATGCGCTTATTTTTATCCAATATATAAATAACAGGAGTTGAATAAATATCATATTTTTCTTTCAAATTATTAATGTGGACACCATCGTAGAGATTAATCCAATCTAATTTATTTTCGGCAACATATTTTCTCCATTTTTCATATTCATGCTGAGTGTACATTGCCACTACTTTAATGTCATACCCTTCTTTTTTCAAAGCATGATATTCTTCCAATAATTTTGGAATTTCCGTTTTACAGTGACCACAATCAACATCCCAAAAAACAAGCGCTAAATAATCTGTTTTTACACCATATAACGACACAAATAATTGAGCTAAATTTTGAGCATTATCATAATATAATTTAGTAGCACCTTGACTCGTTTTTACGGTATCAAATCCCATTTTAGCTACTTGTTTATGACCAATGGTATCAATCATCAATAAATCTGGCGCCATACTTCCTAGCAATAAAGGTTTTAGTATTTCTCCACGTTCTTTTATTTTTTCTATTGTTTTTTCATCATAAACTTCTTTTGCCATGCCCGTTCTAATGTATTTATCAATTACATGAACAAATACCTTATCAAAACCCATCACTTTAGACGATTCATACGTAAATAAAAAATGTGCAATTAATAATTTTTGCATCATTGTGCCGGCTTTAGTTTTAGCCATTAATCTATCAATCTCTGCACTTACGCTATCCGGATTTTGAATAATAACACTGTTAAAGTACTTTTTTAACTTATCAGCAAAAAATGGGGTACGCATAATACCATCATCCTGAAAATTAACACCATCCCAAAAATGTGCTTTATAGTAAAGATAACTATACAAACTATCTGGTCTGCCATTTGAAGCTTTTGGAATTTCCTTAGCTTCTTTTTCCATTTTTAAATTAATAACATCTCCAACAAAAGTGCCTTTATGGTCGGCCAAAAATTTGCTTTCATATGCCATCACCGTTTCATTTAATAATTTTCCCTTTTCCATCATAAAGGCAGCTGAATCTTTTGCATTCATTCCTTTTGTTTTACTTTTTACTTCTCCATATTCCTTGTTCTTATCAGTAATAAATTTGATGTACATAAAGAAATCATCATTTTCTTTAGAATTAATGGATTTTAAATTTTTAACTAAATCAGCAGAGTCAGTGCTCATTACAATTTTTTGATTATTATCGCTAATAAAAAAATCAAAATAGCGAGCCTTATCTTGGCTTACCAAGTAATAAACCCCTTTATCTAAAGTCTTTGGTCCTTTAAAAACGATGTTACCTTTCACCACTTTTTTGCAAGTATCAGCCAAATACGATTTATCAAATTGGTAAAAAGCTAAATACATCACTGTATCTTTGCAGTTTTTGAAATTAATTTTAATGTCATGACCAGTTTGCGCATATGCTCCAGCGATTATAGAAAACAAACTAAAGCTTAATAATATTTTTTTCATAAAGTATATAATAATATTCAAAAATAATGATTTAAATGAATTGTATGGTTCAAATTTATAACCAATAAAACCGATATAAATTTAAAATTTGTTAAATGAAATAACAATGAGTAATAAACATAAATAAACTAGCGAAAACAAGACTTTAAAGAGGGAAATTTAATCAATAGACTTTTTATTATAAATCATATACCCAAAATGAAAGAAAAACGAGAAACTATTATCATTTCTATCATAATAATTAACGCCAATACTTAAAGGACCAATAGGCGAATGATATACCAAAGCTCCCATTCCCAGAAAGTGCCGGTATAAAAACGGTTTACTATAAGTGGCCTTATTATCTGAAGTTTTTAAAATAGACAATACTGGTTGAAACAAATAACCTTCAAAACGAATATCGAAATTGTTGCGGGGATTTACAATTGTTTTTAAGCCGCCAGCCAAATATTGATGCGCCCTATAATCATCAATAAATAACGTTTGACTTTCAGGAATTGGGTTAAACGAAGGTGCTGATAAAATAGAAGCTGCATAATTTCTAAAAAAATCCTGTGAAGAATAAACGCCCTCAGCAAAAATACCAATTTTAAAATATTTAATCGGCTTAATATATTTATCAATAGTAATTTTAAAATTAAACCAATCGTGACCTGGTCCATTAATATAATTAACTGTATCTAATGCGGTTGATCCGGGATAATAATGTTCTATGCCACTAACCACTTTTGCTCTCACTAATATATTTGTACCTTCTGAAGCATATTGCTTTCTGTTAAGTGTATTTATTTGATAAGATATTTGTCCGTATCCAAAATCAAATATACTCACGTCGCTTGTATCTAATCGCTTAAATTGATCTGTTTGGTAATACTTATTTATCCACTCACTCCCACCGCCTGTTATAACTATTTTACCTATGTTACCAACTGGTGCTCCAATATTTAATTCTCCAAATATATCTTCCTGAACTAAATAAGCAGGTTTTTCAAAATCATAAAACAAAGTGCTACTTTTATAATAATCCCATCTTGAAATAGTAAAAGAAGGTTCAATATAAAAAGGCACTTTAGTTGGAAATTCAAGTCTAATTTTAGTTAAAGAACTCGAATTTAATTTACCTAAATATCCATTAGCATAGGCTGTAAAACCTATTTTTCCAATATGATTATATTGCACTGCTAGAAAAAAATTACTTATTGGCCGGTTTGATAAATTCCCACCAATATCAAAAAATAATTGCTTATCCCTTTTAGCATTTAAGGTTAAACTGTACTTTCCTGAAACAGTATCTAATTTTGTAATAGGATATGCTGATTTAATTTTTTCATCAGCCATTAATCTAAAATACTGCCGCTTTAATTGTTTTAAAGTAAATGTATCACGTTTATGAGCAATACTTTTAGTAATAAATTTTTGCATATTAGCACTAACACCACCAACCATTACTTTATTATAAATAATACGCGAAGCCTTTGATTTTTCCTTAAAAACCTTTCGTTTTTCGTATAACTGAACAGTATTTTCATAATTTGTAATATGCGCTTTTATTTCAGGCATTTTTCTTATAGTTGCCGCATATCCACTATCAATTAAACGTTTGGCGGCTTCAAAATTAAAAATACTAACGTCAGCCCATGGCTGAATAATGACACCGTTTTCACATACCGGACTAAAATTACTTTTACTCATCAGCATGTTTCGTAATTGTAAATATAAATTATCGTCACTCGGCACTTGTGAATTTTCTGTAACTGAACTTCCAATAATAAAATCCGGATATAACTCATCATACATTACATTTGATGGGAAATTATTATACAAACCTCCGTCAAATAGCAAAGCACCATCAATTGAAATTGGTCTTATATAAAAAGGATAACTCATGGATGCTCTTATGGCTGAGGGCATATCTCCGTTTCTAAATACAACACTTTGCTTCTTCTCAATATCAGATGCAACACAGCGAAAAGGAATCATTAAACTATCAAAATTATAATGAGATGCGGCATTTGCAGGAGCAAAAGTTTCCATTAAATAAAAATCAATAGGCACAGAGTTTATTAAATTAGTTGCTAAATTACTAAGCAAAGAATTGTTTAAGTTCAATTTTAAGGTTCTCCATGAGGCATAATCATCACGTTTACGAAGAAAGTAACCAAACTTAGAAGACATTTCGCCTTTAGTTAAATTTGAAAAAGTAGTATTTTTAACTAATTGCTCTATCTCAAGAGGAGAGTATCCGGAAGCATACAGGCCACCAATAACACTTCCTATGGAGGTTCCCGTAATGCAGTTTACAGGTATGTGATTTTCTTCAAGTGCTTTTAAAACACCAATGTGAGCTATTCCGCTAGCACCACCACCACTCATTACCAAACCAACTTTTTGCGCCTTAGAAATCTTAACTATAGTTAAAATTGCAAGACATAAAATGGTGTACCGAATAGCAAATATTTTATTTTTAAATTTCAAGTTTTACAAATTTACCTTAAAATTTTAATGCATCACATAATCTTTAAAATTCGCAAAAATTATTTTATTTACTAAAATTATTTATTTACTTAGCAGACGAATGACAACTTTTTTTATTTGTGATAAAGTATATAACTAAAAAAATATTATATAGTTTACTAGTTTTGTACGGTGTAATTACAGTGATATTTTTCCTATTTAATGTATTACCTGGAGATCCAGCTACTATAATGCTTGGACAACGAGCTAATAAAGAGGCTATAGAGGCAATTCATAAAGATTTAGGAACTGATAAACCTATTATGGAGCAATATGCGATGTACTTAAATGATCTCTCTCCAATTTCAATTCATAATAACACTAATAATCAAAGTCCCTGGTTTTTAAATCCCGAAAAATACAATTGGAAACCCTTGTTCACTATTGGAGAAAATAAATCAATTATTGCAAAACTACCATATTTACGTCGTTCTTACATTACTAAAAGACGAGTTTCTGACATAATTGTTGAAACACTTCCCGAAACAGCTGTTTTAGCATTTACTTCTATTGTTATTGCATCTATAATTGGTATTTTTTTAGGTATCGTTAGCGCGATAAAAAGGAACACCATTTACGATAGAGTATCATTAGTATTAGCCGTTTTGGGAATGGCTGCTCCGTCCTTTTTTGTAGGACTAATTATTGCCTGGTTATTTGGATATGTTTTAACAGAATATACTGGCTTATCACCAACCGGAAGTTTATATGATATAGATGTTTGGGAAGGAGAAACACTAAAATTAAAAAATTTAATTCTTCCCGCAATAACACTTGGAATAAGACCTTTAGCAATTGTTGTTCAATTAATGAGAAGTTCATTATTGGATGTCATGAATCAAGATTATATCAGAACAGCCAAAGCAAAAGGTTTATCAATGTATGCTGTAATTATTAAGCACGCTTTAAAAAACGCATTAAACCCTGTGGTAACAGCTATATCAGGTTGGTTTGCTGGATTAATGGCCGGAGCAGTTTTTGTAGAATATATTTTTAATTGGAAAGGAATTGGCTATGAGGTGTTTGAAGCCTTAACAAAAAATGACCTACCGGTTGTAATGGGAGCAACCTTAATATTTGCTTCCATATTTGTAGTTACTAATATATTTGTGGATATTGCCTATGGTATATTAGATCCACGAGTTAGAGTTAAATAAATGAGCAGACAAAAAATAGTTGCAGGAAATTGGAAAATGAATAAATCATTACAAGAAGCTAAAACTCTTGTACAAATGATTTTAAATCAGGT
>CANHPI010000184.1 GCA_947462425.1 Bacteroidota bacterium | reverse complement strand
GCATACTTATGAAATTAGTTAGAGTCCTTTATGGGTTGTATTATTTAAAAGAAAAATTAAATAGGAGAGAATTATTTATTTTGGTTTTGTTGACAAGCGCTGGCATTATAGCTTCCTTGTCTAATTAGAGTAGACCTGAATTACAATTTAACTTGAATCCCTAACGTCACATTGTAGTAGTAGTTATCAATTGGCAACACTCTATAAACATCATAATTATGATCGTAATGTAGGATGAAATTTAATTTTTTTGACATTTCAAAATACAGATTAGAATCAAATGCCCATCGTGGTTTTAAAAAATTACTATTGATAGGAAACTGAACAAAATTTACTCCAGCAAAATCAATCTTATCACCCAATTTAAATGCGAATTTAGCAGATGTATTCAAGCGTATTAATTCTCGTTTTACTTTTATTAATAAGTCGTTAGAGTAGGCGTAGGAACTTAAATTGGTATTCCAATTTTCTAATTCATAGAAGGCTCCAATGCTTACATATAAATCTGATTTCTTTTTCTCTAAGCAATTTATTCTGCAATTAGCACCTAATAAAGAACGATTTTCCATACCTAATATACCATTCCATTGAAATTGTGTAAAAGCGTCTAAAGCCACAACACGCGTATCTTTATCACGAAATCGAATTTGAATAAATCCATTATTTTCAATGGCTTTTGTTCCATTAAATACTAAATCGGTTTGATTTAATAAAATAAAAAAGTAATTATTTTTTAAGAAATAATCTAACTCAGTTGTGTTTGAAAATTCTAGAAAATTATTTTTTTGTTTATCACTTGCAAACGAAGCAATCACAGAGGCTTTAAATTTTTTAGTAATGGTATCTGTTCCACTTTCTCTATCAACATTTAAAATTTGTGACTGTATTGTGTTGCTTAATAAAATAAGAAGTGCAAATAATATGATTTTAGAATACATAAGGCCTTGATTTTTTTAAGCACCAATTTTAAATAGCATTTTTATAACCCAATACCAAAATGCGCCTAGTATAACAAATCCAATGGCAGCGGCAATAATTCCAATTACTTTAATTAGTTTAACACCGAAGAAATCTAAATTTTGATTTATTTTACGATCATGCGTTTCATCAATTTTTGATTTTTTAGTTTTTTTCATTCTATTTTAAATAGCAAGCAATTTTTATTTTTAATACCGAACTTAGAAAAGCGCCAATAGCTGTTTCGCCTAATATTCTATCTTTTAGCGAAACATAATCATCTGTAGGTTTTAAAAACCAATACAATACTTGGTAAAATGAAAATACAGAAGAGAAGCCAAGTAAAATAGTAATAACCAAAGTGATGATTGAAAAATGATGTTTTAAACTAGCAATAAACATCATTGCATAAAATGGAATGATGATACAATCTATAATTTGAAATACAGCATTTAAAAATGCATACGGAAATTTAAAATAAAATGTATTTATTTTAGTTTCCATATTAAATTCATGAACTTTATCTTTTGGTAGTGGAATAAGTTCGTCATACAATTCTCTAATTAGTCCCATAATCAATTCTTTTAGTAAATAGTGTTTTTATTAAAATTAATGCTGCTAGTGCATTTGTGATAAGCGTAATGATGGCTAAGTAATAATATCCTTTGTCTTTTGTTGGACCTGATGTAATGAATAGTGAGTAAGCAATAATTCCAAAAAAGCCAATGAAAATAAGCGATAATAAAAACCACCAAAACACAGTTTTATTTCTGTTTTTAGCTCTCAAGGCAAATATGCTAAAGGCTAGTCCTCCAAATAAAGAGGCTATTAAATATATTAATAAGAATGCGAACGAATGATTTTTTTCTTTTTTAGCCATTCTACCAATTTTTAAATAATAATCTAATCAACGACCTTCCTATTTTTCTTTCTGCTCCGCCTTTAGTTGTTGGAATTCCTGTTTTAGAAGCGATACTTGATTTAAATCCACTAATACCGAATAGTCTTTTCCATGAAAATGAAAATCCATATTTTCCTTTAAAACCAAACATGTTTAATGATTATTTTTTAGTTTTTGACAATTCATTAAAACGATTTTTTAATTCAGATTTAATAGCGTCATTAAAATCTTCAATTTGTTGGATGGCAAGAGCTTTGCCTGCATATTCAAAAACCACATAATCCTTTTTTAAACGAATAAAGATTAATGTTTTTACTCTTGTGCTCGCAAACTTACACGCAATGGTTAGAAAGTTAGGCGTATAATTAAACTGAATCAAATCTTTAAATTCAACATCAAAATAATCGTGAATGGATTTTAATGTAGGAATAAATGATATGATGTTTTTATTTTCCTTCAACATAAATTCAAAACCAGCCCAACCTTCATAACGCACTTTGTCTCCTTTTTTCGTTTGCTTAGGTGTGTAATCCAAGCTCACACTCGTTACTGCACTTGTTCCAATTATTTTTGTCAATTCATCATAAAAGTCTAAATGTTCTGGTATTAGTTCGCTTACAAAATTTAAAAGTTGTGAAATTTGAAATGTTCTTGATGATAAATAAGGATCTTTTTGACACAGTCTGTATAAAACCGTTTCCCATTCTTCATCAAATTCAGTAGTGTCTTTTAAAATAAGGGTTTGCGCTTCTGTTATGTCAGGTAGTCGCATTTTTTTAGCCGTTTTTTCATTCCATTCCTTGTAATTCGTATCTTCAATCAAGGCTTGGTATATTTTTGGATACGCAATTTGGATACATACCAAACCAAAATTGATAACTAATTCATAGGCTTCTTTGTCTGAATGATGTTTGCGTTTATCAATAATGTTTAATAGAGAAAGTGTATTAATCAATCTCTTCAATGATCTTGGATTAGTGCCAACCGACAACATTGCGAAATCATTTAATTTATCTTTTAATGATTCGTTGGCCGAAAACTTTTCATCAATGTAGCCAATGTCTTCTAAGGATTGTAATAAGAAGTGATTCACATCATACATGGCTACTGGCATCGAAAACGGAAGTTGAATGATTTTATCGAAGAACGAACGAAATTCTCTTTCGTTTTTTTCTGTTAACGGACCAAACTTTGGAATAAGACCTTTTACAACAACTTCATAGTCGATAGCTAAAATGAAAATGCAATTATCAACTTCAAAAATATTTTTTATTAATTCAAGAATTTCTACAGCAACTGGTGGATCGATGCGATCTAAATCATCAATGAAAAACACAAAGCCTCTGTTATTATTTCCTTCTTTTCTATCTAATTCTAAGCATTTGTTAATGGCTTCTTGTAGCGAGCTTTTGAAATTTAATAAATCAACTGTTTCTTCATTCCCTTCTAAAATAGAATCAATTAATTCACCCTCGAAACCAATTTGATTCACCGCAGCTTTGGCACCTGCTTTAGCAATTTTACCAAATAAATTAGTGACTTTGCTTAGCACAGCTTGTGATTGTGATTCGTGTTTTCTTTTTATAATGCGAGAAATCTCATTCGTCAACCCACCAATAATAGCCATGAGAGTTTCTTCACGAGTTTTCATGATAGAATACTGCCAAGTGTTCACCCAAATGCCATAGTAAGGTAATTCTTTATCTAAAACGGCATTAGTTCCGGTTTCGCACAACTCGTGTCTTATTTGGTTGAGCATGGATGTTTTTCCGCTTCCCCATTCGCCTTGAACTGCAATGGTGGTTGGCATATTACATGTTTCAATAAATTTAATTAATGAATGCATGTAATCATCTACGCCTAATAAATCTGGTGCGCCTGCTTTACGAGGTTTATCAATAATGTTGGAATGGCTCATTTTTAATTAAATAATTGTTTTTTATAATGCTGAATATTTTCACCTAGTTCTTTCATCTCCGAATTATTTTTAAGGATACCGATTGAAATAAATAAATTAGAAATTGTTTGAATATTTTGAGTAACTGTTCTTGAAATATGAGGCATAAACAAATAAGTTATATTGTTTATCGTTTCAAATATTTCGTTTGATTTTATATTTTGTATTGTTTTTAAAGCGTTTGCCGATTCATTTCCAAGTGTTATAATCATATCAGGTTGAATGATTTTAATTTCCTCATTCAAAATAAATTTATGTAATTTATAATATTCACTTTTGTTATCTGTAAAACTTTTATCCTTATTGCTTAATAAGGTTTTATTGTTTTCTTGGTATTCATAATAAAGTTTATAAACATCGGTGATATAAACTAAATTCTTATTTGTAAGTGGTTCAATAAAACGCCAGTAATCATTTTTATTAGTATTTCTATCACTTTTGTTATGAAGACTAAATACAGTACTTAAACTAATTGTATTATCTGATTGTGAGTTTCGTTTTGGATCCATGGCAACAATCATAATTTTTTTTTGAAATGAATTAGTTTTGCCCAATAGTATGGGAAGATCAATTCCACAATTAGTTATGTTTATTTTTTGTTCCGCTATACTTGAGAATAGATTCAAGTTTTGGAATTGGATGGATTCAAAATTTAATTTATTTTCAGATTCAATTTCTAAATTTTTATAAATACAATCAAAATAGTTTTCTAATTTAGAATGAAAACTATAGTCAAATAGATGTTTTGAAAGCAGTGATGTTAATTTTGACTGAAGGTTTTTATGGCTAAGTGTATTCAATGTTAATTTGATTTAATACTTATCCTTTAATACTTTTTATATATCCTTTAATTCGTTCAATATCTTTTTTTTTAGATTCGATTTGATTGACGATACTATTTACTCTTCCTATTTTTGTTTGGCGATAACTTCTTTTATTATTAGCATCACTTGTGTTTTTTATCATTGAAGCATATTGTTCTGATACACGTTTTTTCTCGTCTTTATATCGCTGCAAGTCTTTTCGGTAGCCTTCAATTTGAATTTTATAACTTGCAATTTGATTTCTTTGTGTTTGTGATAATGCCATTTTTTTATTTTTTTATACTTAGTAAAAACTATTTAATAGTTTTTACTAAGTAGTTAATTATTTATAAAGTAATAATATCAGCTCCTTCTTCTTTTAACAAATTGTTTGCTTCATTTAAAGTCATGCCATCATATTTTTGGCCAGTTACAGCCCATTTACCATTTCTTTTAAAATTAACTTGGCAGCTTATTGAAAATATTTCTTTGAAACGTTTTTCAAATGTTCCAACATTTAAATTTCCTCTCACTGATAATTCTGCTTCTCCAGTTGGTGTGTAATCGCCACCAATTGATAAAGCCCTTGCGTTTGCAATTGTTGAATCCGTATCAACAGGTTTTCCATCAGGATATTTTAATGCAGGAATTAGATAAGGATACGATTTTAAAAACGCACTGTAAAAAGATTTTACTTTTGTTTTTCCAGATACTTCGATGTCTGCCATATTGTTTAAGTTTAGTTTTTTTAGTTCTTACTCTATAAGCTTTTCAGATTCCGCTTACAACAATATTAGTAAAACTTCATTTTGATTTTTAGTTCAAGTTAGGTCAAGTATTTTCCGATTGCATTTTTAAGTTATATTTAAATCATTATTTCTTATGCCAAAACCGATTTATAATTTTGATCCCAATTTAATTCCTGAATTAAGGAAACGAGTACTCAATGCACTTGGCTTTGTAATCAGAAGTAAAAAGGATTGTGATATTCTTTCCAAACGAATGAATGATATGGGTCTTGGCTACATTTCTGAATCTACCTTGTATCGTTTCTTTATTAATTATAATAATCAGCATTCTTTTTATAAACACACATTAGATGCTTTAGCAGCTTTTTGTGGAGAAAAAGATTTGTATCATTTTGAATTGTGGTTTAATAAACAAAAAGAAATAGATTTAAGTTTTGGTTTAACTCATCAAATTGACAAACCAATTAAAAGTTTAGTACATTTTTGTATAAATGGAAATAGTTTAAAGCCTTTATATAATTTTATTGAGCAAATTGAAGAGCCGGATTTTCCTGACTATTATAATTTAGGAATTGAATTTTATAAATCACTTAACTCTAATACAAGAAGTAATTTAAGTTTTTTTAAGAATTTTTCT
>CANHPI010000183.1 GCA_947462425.1 Bacteroidota bacterium | reverse complement strand
TTCTATCTAAACTTTGTTGGCTTGTAACTTGGTTTGCAACTACAAACGCTTGAACAGGTTGTTGGCTTCCTAATGTTTGTGCTAATTGATTAACACCTGTGTTACCTACAACGTTAAATTGAGGAGCAGGAGCAGCACCACCACCAGCACCACCTACGTTACCACCACTTGGAGCACCACCACCACCTAAAGCAGCTAAACCTTTTGCAGTCGCTGCTATATTGGCTGCAATACCAATACCTGCACTAACTGTATTTATAATTCTTGAGCGTATTCCATAAGTAGGGTCAATAGCATTTATAGGAGAAGCAGAAGCTACGGCATTTGCAGTTTGTGTATTAACAATAATTTTAGCAATACCTAAAGCACTTTCTGCTAACATAGCAGCTTTTTGAACACCCTTGTTTTTTTCAAACAAACCTTTTATTAAACCTATACCTTGCGAAGCCACATCAAATGAAGCGTCTTGAATTGCTTTTTTACTTTCAGCTACAACTCTTTCTATTTCAATTTGTTTATCAGCAATTACTTTAGCATCATCTAATTTCTTTTGTGCATCAGCTTTAGCTTTTTCATCTTCTGCTAATTTCTTTTCAGCATCTTCAGTAGCAAACTTATCAGTTAATTCTTTTTCTTTTGTACGTTGTGCTTCTTTTAAAGCTGTAGTATCTTGTCCAAATTTTTCAGCATCTGCAATTAATAATTTATATTGCTCTTGTACTTGTCTTAATTCTTCTGCTCTACGTTCTGCTTCTGTATCTATTTCTCCTTGTCTAATACGTTCTAATGCATCTGCTTTTTCTTTTTCTAACTCAATAGCTTTTTCTTTAGCTTTTTGTGCATCATCGTTAGCTTTGTCGTTTGCTTCTTTTCTTTTAGCTGCTGCTTCAGTATTAGCTTGTTTATCAATATTATTAATTGATAATTGCAAACCATCTTTATCACTTTTAAGTTTTTCAAGTGCTTTTCTCTGTTCTGCTACAACTTTATCACCTTCTGCTTGTGTTTTTTTAGGGTCAAATATAAAAGAAGATAATCCTTTAAATACTTTTTCTTCTAATCCAAAATCTTTACCTAAAGCACTACCAACAGCATCAACTGTTTTTAAAATCATTGTTAATGGTAAACTTATAAACTTTAAAACACCTGCTAAAATATCTTGGTTTCTTTTAGCTGCTTCAGTTTGTGCTTTTGTTGTAGCAATAGATTGCTCTATTTGTATTTCAGACGCTTTTATTATTTGGTCTGTTTGTGAAATTTTCATTTTCAAGATATCTTTTTCAGACTTACCTTGAAGTTTTAAAGAATTTTCTTGTAATGAAAAACTATCTAATTTACTTTGTTCTGTATCTAAATTCTTTTGAGATAATTTATTTAAACTTTCTTGTTCAGTACTTACACCACCTACGGCTTCTTTAATATCGTCCCAATAAATTGCAATAGCACCAACCGCAACTAATAAAAGTCCAATACCTGTTGCAGCAATTCCTGTTTTAATTCCAGCTAATGCGTTTTTAGCAACAGCTCCCATTTGTTTGAAACTATCTATACTTTCTCCCAGACCTTGTAGCCCTTGAGATAAAGCCATAGCAGCTTGTAACCTAACCATTGTTTCTTGTAGGTTTTCACTTTGTACACCTGCTAATGCTAAACTACCTTCAACAGCACTAAAACCACTTGCTACACCACTTAACGAACCAGATAAAGCACTAAATTTAGCATCAGGATTAAACGCATCAGTTAAAGATTTTGCATCACCAATAGCATCTTTTAATTGTCCTGCTCTTTTAGCTGCTTCAATTGCTTCTCTTGAAGTTGCACCAAATTTTTCAGAAAGTTCTCCAACATCTGCTTGGGCTTGTCTTAATTGACTTCTTAAAGATTGTGTAGCTTTATCAGTTTGCTCAATAGAATTAGTTATATTATTTATTCCAGTTGTAGCACCTTGACTATTTAAATCAATTTCTATCGTTTTTGTAATTGCCATTTTATTGATTTTTTAAGTTCTGTTAGTGTTTCAGGTATTTTATATTTTCCTTTTGCAATATCTATCGCTTCGCTTGTCCCAAACTTTTGAAATTCAAGCATTTGTATTACTAATTTAAGCATCTTGATTTATTACTATTATATCGTTATTATTACTTTGTATGCTATATATTTTTGCAACTCCTGTAGTGTTTGCTTTGGTAGTTACTTGTACATAAGTATCACCATTAGTAATACTTGTTATTTGTCCTGTTGGGTCGTTTAAAGAAGTCCACGTTAAAGGTTCGTTACTTACTGTATCAAATCTTAAAGTTTGAGCTGTGCTATTTATTTGTCTTAAAACTGAATTATTAAAATTTAAACTTCTAAAATCTTGTATCAATTCAAACTTACTTTCGAAAGTGTCTAAATCCGTTGTAAAAGAATTTATAATATATCTTTTATCACGTATTACAATTCTATCGTTTAAACGCAACGCTAATAGCTCTGAATAAGGTAAACGCATTGCAACCTTAACCATTCTAGATTTTAAAGAATAAAGGTTATTTAAATAGTCAAAATAATAATCTTTAAACAAAGTATTACTAACAGTATTTAATGTGTAACTACTAAACTCTACACCAAAATTTAAAGTGTGCGTTTGTGCTTGGTAATTTACATCTTGACCCATAACATTATAATTTGTTATGTGGTTTGTAGTAGTACCATCATTAAAATAAAAACTACAACTTGTATTTTCGTATTGATATAAAATTATTGGTTTTGGTACGTAAGGGGTTAAATCAGTTTTAATTGCATAACCTACTTGTAAATTAGTACCTGTGAATTTATTAAATATGATATTTTCAAAAGGTAATTTAACATTGTAATCAGCACCATCTGTATTAAATGGATAACTTAAATCACCGTACTCTTTTTGGTTAGCATCTGAATAACTTTTATTTAAAATACTTTCGCTTTTTTCGTAATTAAAATTTACTTTCTTATATGGTTTAATTCTTTCGTATTCAAAATCAGTAACACAATTTTCTGAATAATCTTTTATATTACCTTGATAATACCAATTTTCTAACTGCTCTAAAGTATAATTTTGCTCATCATAACTAAAAGCTGTTAAATTAAACATTTTTAAAATACCACTAAAGAAATCCGTTACTTTCATATCAGGCATAAAACTTGGCAAATCTAAATTTGAAGTTATTGAACCTGCTAATACAGTTGCAGAAGAAGTATATGTTAATTGTGAATTATTTACATAATCATATTCTGTACTACTTGAAGAAATTGAACCTGTATAAGTACAAGATTGAGCAGTGCTTAAATAAAATTGAAAAGTTCCATCTATATCACCAACACCTATATAAACATTTGTACCTGTACCACTTTGTAAATATAATTGAACACCATCTTTAAAAATAGTAACCTGCCAATTTGTAGAAGTTGAAAGCGTAATATTTATTGCACCACCATTAAAAAACAAAGCACTACTTCCTGGATTATTATATTCCGTAATTCCTAAAGCGTAATTATTATTGTTAATTGTTAAACTTGGGTCACCGTTTGTAATACCTGTAAACTCAATTAGTTTCTTTAAACCTAATGGGCTAAACACTTCTTTATTTTTAAGCCATAAATACGCTTTTGTAAATCTTGATTGAGTTAAAAAATTACCATTAAAACTTATTGCATATTTAGTTTCTATTGCATCAAATATACGTGCTACTTTTAAAGCAGGTGATAATTCGTTATAATGTATGTGGTGTGCATTTTGTGATATATCTTGAGGACCACCACCACCATATTGCCAAACTCTTTGCGAACTAATTAAAGGAAATAATACATCACTATCCGAAGTAGTTGAAATTTTACTTTGTACAGTTGCACCAGAATAATTAATAGTATAATCGTTTAATTGTGCAATATCTTTTAATTTATCCTCACCGAATTTATCTGTTAAAGATTTTAATACACCATAAAAAGTAATCTTATAATCTTCTACTCGATTGTTTTTTATTGTAGCACTTTCTAATTGCCATAAACCTGTTCTAAATACTTGTGTATCAATTTCAATATATCCTCTGTATCTTATTCGTTGGTCGTAACCATTATCTAAAGCGTTCTCGTACCAATGTCTAAAAATTTCGTTATTATTATCACTTGCAGGTATTGTGAAACTTTGACTATAATCGGTAAATACTTTTGATATATCATTAACATTTTGTATAGAAGAAGTAATACTAATTTTCTCATCGTCAAATAATTCAATACGTTTAGCAGTATTACTTATTTGAAAATCACCACCTAAAGAATCTATTTTATCAATAAGGCATTGTTGAGCTTCAAAATTACCACTATTAGCAATAACTCTTTTTTTAAAGTCATTAACTGTTAATTCAGTAAAATCTGTATCACTGTCAGTGTATATGTATAAAGCAACTTTCATTAAATTACATCGTTTATTAAACCATAGTTATATTCGAACTCAATTTCGTAATTTATATTTCTATCTTTTAAATGTGTTTTGTAATCAGAAGAAGTGCTTTTAACTATTACAGGTTTATTATCTAATAATACAATTTCACTTAATAACAAATCTTGTATTAATTCAAAATAATTCTCATCCACCCAACCAGTGTTACATTTTATCTTTTGTTTGCCTTGTTGGTTAAACGTTCTTTTCTGTCCTTGTAATACGTTATAATTTACGCTACTTGGTAATAGGTTAAAATCTTTAGAATTTGTTTCTATTGATTGAATATTAGCTTTAAAAAATGTAAGATATTGCCAACCACCAAAACGATTAATAAACGTACAAATTACTGGAGTATATTTAGGTTCACATAATATTTCTGCTTTTAAATTAAATACTCTTGGTTGTGTATAAGGTGAAAAATCTAAATAAATATCTTGAGAATATGGAAGTTTCCATAACGTTGGTGCTGTGTTATTAAAATATTCAAATTCAAGTCCGCTACCCCATTGTATATTATTTGCAATAGTTTCTATAAATACATTAATGTAATTATTTGCAATAGTTTTATAATAAGTTATATTAGTATTTACTAAAGGTAAAACTTCACTTGTGTCATCGTTATTATATCCACCTGTATAATCTGTATAACCATTTAAACAAACAAAAGTTTCAGTTGATAATAAAGTATAAGTATTTAAAGTTAATTCAGTATATCGTTTTACAATACAATAAGCCCAACAGTTTACATTTTCTTCAGTAGGTACAGTAACAGAAACTGGTGCAATAGGTTTAATAAATTCCTTTGCGTAATTAGCAATATTATAAGTGTTTTCACTTTGAGTAGGGCTTGGAACTTTTTTACTTAATGTATAATTAGGCAAAGTAGGTACAGTTGCTCCTTTATTATATAAATATAATTCTACCTTGCTACCTAATTGCCCTGTTTCATTTACTTGTATAAAATACGGACTTCTAATAAATATTTTTTTCATTATTTTTTGTTTAATGTATATTGTAAAAATTGTTCAACATCTAATCCGTATGCTTCTGCTAATTCATCTGGCATACGTTCAAAAGCTTTTTCAAATGGTTTGGTAAAAAATAAACTTGACTTAATTCCTTTATTCCAAATTGCTCTACGAATTAAAAAAGAAGTTTGACTATATGATAATAATTGTCCTTTAACACCTTTACCATCTTTTTCTCTAAATTGTATTCTTTTTTGTTTTACCCATTTATCTATTCCTTGTGTTAAACCACCTGATTTGCCTGTACCTGTACCAAACCTATAAGGACTATTAGGTGCTTTTGTTGAGCTTGTTTTTCCTTTAACTCCTTTGTCTACAAAAGTTCCATAATCTTCCATTAAAAATGCTAACCTAAAACTATTAGCACCTACTTCTATTTGACTATCTAAACTATTGTATAAATTGCCTTGATTTTTTTTACCGCCTTTTGTTAAATTACTTCTACTTTGTTGTATAACATACTTTGCAAAGTCGTTTAAGTATTTGCTTGTATTTTTGTTATCTAACATATAGTCATATCATTTCTAACTAACACATCAAACGTTAAAGCCCAACCTGCCAAATCGTTTTCAAATCTTTCTGTAAATGGTTCAAACGCTG
>CANHPI010000182.1 GCA_947462425.1 Bacteroidota bacterium | reverse complement strand
CTGCTTTTCCTTCTTTATTTGTATACACACGGAAGATAGAAAAATCTCCTGTATGACGCGGCCATTCCCAGTTATCTGTATCGCCACCAAATTTTCCAATACTTTCGGGTGGAGTACCAACCAAACGCACATCTTTGTAGCGCTCATAAACAAATAGTAAAAATTGATTGGCTTTAAACATTGATGAAACACGTCCTTCGTACGTTGAACCTTCAGTTTCTTTATTAGCCATTTCGGTTAAAATGCCTGGCAACTTTTGAGTTAACTCTAATGCTGGAATATCTTTAATTTTTTCATTTACTTTATCTGTAACATCTACTATTTTAACTAAAAACTGAGCGTGAACACCCGGTGCGTATATCTCTTCAGATTTTGATTTAGACCAAAAGCCATCTCTCAAATAATTATGATCAACGGTGCTTGCTGCAGCAATGGCATTATAACCGCAGTGGTGATTTGTGAAAATTAATCCTTCTTTACTTACAATTTCGCCGGTGCAACCGCCACCAAAAATAATAATGGCATCTTTAATACACGCTTGGTTCATGCTGTATAGCTGTTCTTTGGATACTTTTAGGCCTTTTTTTACCATGTCAGCATAAACTTGCTGACCAAGAAGCATTGGTAACCACATGCCTTCATCTGCTTTAGCAATAGGCTTTAATAAAAAGGTGCAGGTTACAATAAATAAAATTATTTTTTTCATAAGTATAAGTGGTTTAAAATCTTGGCAAATTTAAAAGAAATTACCAAACATTTTATAGATTTTAGATTAACTAGCTATTAAAAGTTAAATACCTGTAAATTATTGGCAAAAACGAGATTAGTTTGTAAGGTAATGTAATTTGGTTAAATAAATATATGGTTCAAACATGTGATGCAAAAACACATTGTTACCATCAAACTTAAATTTTTGGTTATATGTACTGTCTGGCTGCAAAATAATTGGAATGCCTGTAGGCATATAAAAGTTACTTTTTTCAATAATTGGATTTTGATATTCTTTAAGAGATTTTTTTATAACAGAACCCATTCGTTTAGTAAGGTATTTTTCATACTTCCTGTTAACTTTTTGCGCAGCACCTTCCATGTCGTTTATGGCATGATTTACATACCAACGCATTAATGGCTTACTAACTCCTTTTTTCATGAGTTGCTTTTTGTTTGAAAATGGATTTGTAGGATGTAAATCTCCAATGCTTTGAATAGAAAATGGTGTTTCTGGAACCCAATCGCTGGTGTTTATAATTCGGTAAGCCCAACCATTGCGGGTAATAAAATCAAAGTCGTAAGCATAAAATAAATTACCGGGCTTTGGCGCAGCGCAACAATATACTTTATAATTTATGTCTTTTGGTAAAATTGATTCTGGTGCATAATGCAAATAAGAACGCATTAAAAAAGCTAGTGCGGCGCCTTGGCTATGCCCTATTATTATAATTTCTTTTACTCCTTTTTTGTAATAGTCATTAATTACATTGGTTACTAAAGGAGCTAAATGAGCAATTCCAATAGTCCAGCCGTGATGCACAAACGCTTTTTCGTCGTTAGAAAATTTGTAATGAAATGTGGTTGAATCATTTAATTTAAGAGAACCCTGCGCTTTAATCATTCCGCTATAAAAATTTTCTAGCCAACTGGTTCCACCAACTGTGTATCGCAAGCAAATAACTCCCACCGAATCGTCTCGTAACCAAAAATCAAATTTATTTTTTAATCCCACTTCCGGCGAACGATATACTCTTTTATAATTTATAGGTAATACTGCATGTGAATATTTACTTCCACTATCTTGATGTGCCCATTCTAAATGTAAAACATCCAAAAACTCTTGAGCAATAAAACCAGATTTTAATTTGCTTTGTGCAAAAAAGCTTGTTTGAAAAAGTAAAGTAAAAAGAATAAATAAAAATTTCATAAAGGAAGTTTGCTATTTATATATTATTTTTTTGTTGAAGTTATTTATCGATTTATAAAAATTTATTTTTTGGAATAATTGTGCATGTAAATCGTGAAACACAAGTCAGTTCATTTTGCTCGTTATAAATTTTAATATCCCACACATGATTTTTGCCAGCAATATTTAAGGGAGTACAAATTCCTTTTACCTTTCCATGCAATACAGCTTTTATGTGATTAGCGTTTATCTCTACACCAACACCAATAAAAACTTCGCTATTTACAACCAATAGCGAAGCAACGCTACCTAATGTTTCTGCTAAAGCAACATTGGCGCCACCATGCAATAAACCAAAGGGTTGTTTTGTTCGCTCATCAACGGGCATTTTAGCTACTAAATAATTTGAGCCCACTTCAATAAAGTCAATACCTAAATTTTGACCTAAGGTGTTTTTATT
Organism: Bacteroidota bacterium; assembly: GCA_947462425.1. Next base: position 3,755 of record CANHPI010000182.1, on the reverse strand, counting down.
TAAAGAATTGATGTGAGCTATACTTGGCTCGCGATACCAGATTGATGTGTTCATAGGTTAAAAAAATACAGAACGAAACTACATATAAATTTTAAACTTATGAGTTCCATCTTTATGAGAATAGGTAATATGCCAGTTATAAAAATCAACAATTTTTTTAATTAAAGATAAGCCAAGCCCTAATGAACCAGAAATAGAATTTTTATTAAAGCGGTCAAATAAAAACTGTTTATCAATTTTATCGGATGGGCTTTGGTTTTCAACAGAAAAAGAATCTTCATTTAAAGTGATTTTTATACTACCCTTTTCTTCTAGATTATATTTTATGGCATTGATAAATAAGTTATTCAATAAAATAGTTAGTAAAACCGGATTAACTTCTTTTGTAACGTTTGCATTAAATACTTTTTGTACCACAATTTGTTTTGCTTCAATAAAATCTTCCAACACTTCAATTTTTTCTTCAATGGCCTGCACTAAATCAATAGAACTTGTTTCAACAAATTGTTTATTTTCAATACGGGTTAATAATATCAAACCCTCGTTTAGTTTATATAAGCGTTGAGTTGCATTGTAGGTTTGAATTAAAAGTTTATGTTGTTTTTCGCTATAATTAGACTCTTGCATTAACAACTCTATTTTGGTACTAATAATTGATAAGGGAGTTTGCGCTTCGTGCGACACATTTTCAGTAAATTCTTTAAGGTTATGATAATCCGATTGTATTTGTCGGGTTAAATCTTTTACGGTATCATTCAGTAAATGAAACTCATCAATATTGGTGATTTTAAAATCGAGAATTTCATTTTTCTTAATATTCCATGTTTTTATTTTAGAAAGTGTATCGTAAAATGGCGACCAAATAAATGCAGAAATTAAACGATTTAATAAAAACAAAATAATGACAGAAACTAATAAAAAAACTAATACAACTGCAATAATATATTCACCTATTTTTTTTCCTTCAGACAATGAGCTACATACTGTAACTTCATAAACTTTATCATCCACAACTGTTTGAAATAAAAGCTCTCTTTGCACAACTTCATCAGCATTAGATTGATGTTCAATATACTCTATAAATTTATTATCAAAAATTGTTTGCTTGCCAACCTTTTTTACATAAACTTTTTGTCCGAGATTAGAAAGAAATTCATTGGGAGAAATACCATCATTTAGTCCCTTTAAAATTTTAGTTTTAGCAGATAATAATTGCTTATCAACTTCCTTGTCTAGTTTTTGCAGTATCACTTCATACACTACAAAAATGCCCATCGCAAAAAGCAGCGTGGTAGTTATGGTTGTGTAAACGTTCGTTTTGGTAAGAAGTTTCATGCACTTTTAATAATCATGTTTTGATAATTTAACTTTAGTGGGCATGATTTATAATTTAACTATTCTTAGTTTTTAAACTTGTAGCCCATTCCATAAACTACTTTGATATAATTTTTTAAATCGGCTTCGTTTAATTTTTTCTTCAAATTTTTTATTTGACTATAAACAAAATCAAAGGAAGTAGCCATGTCAGCTTTATCTCCCCATATAGCATCAGCCAAAGCTTCTTTGGTAATTAAGTGAGTGGGATTGCTAGCTAAATAAACTAATATTTCATATTCTTTTTTTGTTAATTGCAATTGAACGTTATTTGCAATTACCTTTTTTTCGGTGGTATCAATTTCTAAGCCATCAAATACTAAAGAGTTTTTTCCGCCAAAATTTCTCCTTCTTAAAACAGAATAAACTCTTGCGCTTAATTCAGATAAATGAAAAGGCTTGGTTAAATAATCATCCGCTCCAATTTTTAATCCTTGTAATTTATCTTCTAATGAATTTTTAGCAGTAACAATAATAACACCCATTTCTGGATTATTTTTTTTTATATGCTCAACAATTTCAATCCCTGAACCATCTGGTAGACCAACATCCACCAAAGCACAACTATAAACAAGGTCGTTTAATTTTTGGATAGCACTTTTAATCGTTGTTGCAAAGTCGCATTTATATCCGTTCTCGGTTAAATAATCAACAACATCTTCGCGCAACGATTTTTCATCTTCAATAATCAAAATTCTCATAGGACATAATTTATTGATAAATGTAAAATAAAAATTAAATAAAAATCGTATTTCAAAAAAAATACATTTTTTAAGAGCATTCTAAATTTAGTATAAAAAAAGCTCCTATTTAGCGAAGTATATTTCCTTTTGGTTTGGAGTTAATAATGAGTTCTTTTGGATTTAATCCATATTTTTGGTTCACTTCGAGCATTGCGGCTAAAACTAATTGAGAGTAATTTTGAGATGCCGATCTGAATTGTTTAGTTTCAGTTCGCCAAAGAGTATAAATTAAATTCATATTACCTTCCCTTGGTCGAAATGAGAATAACGCTTTTTTAACATTTCCTGCACCGGCATGGTAAGAATGCATCACTAATAACCTAAACCATAAATCGTTTTCTTTGTAATTTGTAATTCCTAATGAATCTAAAATTTGTTTGGTTTTAGGGATGCATATTTTTTTTATTAAACTTGATGCTGCATAAGCAGAACGGCTAAAATTAGCGCGCTCATCGATTTTTTTATTGACTTTTAATCCAAATAAACGCGCTACATCTTTCATTAATTGAAAGGAACCATAGGCTCCAGCATTTGATTTTTGAAGTTTATTTGGACTTTCAATCATTAATATTGCTTGCGCATACCAGGGGTCAACACCGTTATCTATAAAATCATTAATGCCTTGATGAAAGTTAGTGGAAGCTTTTTCAAAATCATAAAAAAAACTTTTTCCGTTGGTTAGTAAAATTCTATCTGAATCACTTAAGCAATGAATCTTCCTGAGACTATCCTTATAGCAGAATTTTTTGGTGCTATCCATACACTCCCATTTACTAATGCCGGTTTTGCATAATACATTTCTATTAAGCGGAGTATTAAATAGAGCTGAATCTTTATGCAGTTTCATAATACTTCTCCAAAATATAACATTTGGCAATGTATCACATCCAAGCTTGTAAATTTGAGAGTCATACACAAAATTCATTTTTTTGTGTGTAGTAAAATTTTCTACCGAAATAATATCTTGACGAATGTTAATGCCTGTATTAATAATTAAATTACTATCAGGCGGTGATGGTATAAATTTTAAAAAAACTAGTATGTGAGCTAAAAAATGCATGAGTATATTACAATGTAAGGTAAAGTTATAATTACAATTTGATAAAAAGTAGCGTGCTATTTTTCAACAAAAAAATTTCATAAAAAAAGCAAACGAAATTTAAGCTATAATACTGAAAAATTGCGATAAACCATTGTTTTTCATTTTGACAACTGTCAAAATGAAAAATCATAAAATATTAATTATCAGCATCTTATGAATTTATAACTGAAATCGTTCACTTACAAAGTAGATTTTTTTACTAGTTTTTCATATAAAATTGCGTCATTATCAAATAATTAGCCTATATTTGCAGCCCTAATTTTAAAATAAAAAACAATGGAAAAACGCTATGAGACGGTCTTCATTTTAACTCCCGTTTTGTCTGATGATCAGGCAAAGGAGGCCGCAAAAAAGTTTGAAAAAATCCTAACGGATTTGGGAGCGAAAATTAATCACAGAGAAAACTGGGGGCTAAAGAAATTGGCTTATCCAATCCAAAAGAAAACTACAGGGTTTTACCACCTAGTTGATTTTTCAGGAAAAGGAACTGAGATTGCAGAACTAGAATTACAATTTAAACGTGATGAGCGTATTTT
>CANHPI010000181.1 GCA_947462425.1 Bacteroidota bacterium | reverse complement strand
TAAATAAGCCAATGAAAAAAAGACATTATACATTTGAATTAAAAATAATTTTGTGTTTTGGTTCAATATTTTTTTTAAAAAGTGCGATTAGTCAACATGTATTTTCATTTGATTCTATTTTAAATAGTAAACCTATTCTTAAAATGGTTAATTCTAATTTAAAAAAATATAGATTACAAATCATTTATACTCAAATTACTAGAGACAAAAATGGGAAACCTAGCTTTAAAAATTATACATATCATTTGGATTCAGCTAATTATTTTTACTGCGCTAGTTTAGTAAAATTACCATGTTCTATTTTGGCATTAGAAAAACTGAATGAATTAAAAATTGATAAAAATACTACGATGTTTACAGATAGTGCTAATTCTTGTCAACATTCTGTAAAGAAAGATACAAGTAGTAGTAATGGTTATCCAAGTATTGCTCAATATATAAAAAGAATGTTGCTGGTTAGTGATAATGCGTCTTATGGAAGAGTATATGAATTTTTAGGCGTTGATTATTTACATAATCGTTTGTTTAATTTAGGATACAAAAACATGCGTATTGTGCATCGTTTTGATGGTGGATGTAAAGAGTTAGAGCATACAACTACTAATCCGGTTTCTTTTTTTGATAGTGATATGAAATTAATTTACCAACAAAAGCAACAAAGCACAATAAAAAAATACACTAATCCATTAGGAACAATTAAAATTGGTAATTCACATATGGTCGATAATAAAAAAAGAGTAAAAAAGGCTAAAGATTTTACAAACATGAATTACATTTCTTTACAAAATATACATTCAGTTCTACAGCGGTTGGTCTTTAATGAGTATTTACCAAAAAATCAACAATATAATTTATCTAAATCAGATCAGGATTTTTTGTTAAAACATCTAACAATGTATCCACGCGAAAGTACTTATCCAAGTTATAACAAAACTTATTTTGATAGTTATAAAAAATATTTTATATACGGTGACAGTAATAAGTCAATAACAAATGAGGATCTTAAAATAACTAACATAGTTGGAAAATCTTATGGCTTTATGATTGATTGTGCATATATTCAAAATAAGAAAGAAAATGTTGAATTTATTTTAAGTGCTGTTATCTATGCCAATAAAGACGGCATTGTTAATGATGGGAAATATGAGTATGACTCTATTGCTTCGCCTTTTTTAGCGGAGCTTGGCAGACAAATTTATGATTTTGAGTTGAAAAGGAATTAGCCATCAGATTTCGCGGAAAATCTCAGATAAAAAATAATAGCATTGAGAGTTTATAAATAGATAGAAAAATCCGCGAATATCAGTAAGATTTGCGGGACAATAAATAATGACAAATAGTAATAGCATAGATAGAATAAAGCATCTTAAAGAACTTTTATTAATTGAGCGGGAAGAAGATTTTTTTCAATATAAAGAACAATTTTTAAGAGCAAATGTTGATCAACGGAAAAAAAATGGAGTGACTTGGTTTCCTATTAAAATCTTATCAGATGAAATTGGTTATGCTGATTATGTGCATGTAGAAATTGAACGTACCAATCAATTAGATGCACCGCACCGTTTTAGTGCCGGTAAAAATGTGAGTCTGTTTTCCAATAAAACCCCTGATGATATTCAGGAATTAACAGGAACCATAAAACAATCTGGTAAAAATAAAATGAAGATAATTCTTCATACGGATGAGTTACCCGATTGGTGTTATGATGGTAAGTTAGGCGTTAATATTCAGTTTGACGATAATAGCTATATCGAAATGCAAAAGGCATTAGATGAAGTGATTGGTGCGCGAAATAATAGAGTAGAGGAGTTGCGAGAAATTATTGAAGGTAAAGAAAAACCAACGTTCGAAAAAATTGATGAAAGTATTGTTATTCCTCAATTAAATCAATCTCAAAATAAGGCCGTTCGGCATATTTTATCAGCTAATGATATTGCTGTTGTTCACGGTCCTCCTGGTACTGGTAAAACAACTACTATCGTTCAAGCTATTCGTTTAGTTTTACAAACAGAAAAACAAGTTTTAGTTTGTGCGCCAACGAATACAGCAGTTGATTTATTAACCGAAAAGTTAATAGAGCAGGGGGTAAATGTATTGCGTGTTGGGCATCCTGCTCGAGTATCTGAAGATTTATTGAAAACAACCATCGACGGACAAATACAAACCCACGTTAATTACAAGGATATAAAAAGTTTGCGTAAAACGGCTGAAGAGTATTTTAAAATGGCCTCTAAATTTAAAAGAGCCTTCGGAAAAGAAGATGCTAAGCAGCGTGCGTTATTTTATGCTGAAGCAAGAAATTGCATTAAAGAATCCCGTTTGTTAGAAGATTATATTGTAGATTCTTTATTTGACAACGCACAGGTTATTTGTTGTACACCAGTTACATCAACAAATAAGGCTTTAGCTAAAAAGAAATTTGAAACCTTGTTTTTTGATGAAGCTTCACAAGCTTTGGAGGCTATTTCATGGATTCCCTTATTAAAATGTAAACGTGTTATTTTTAGTGGAGATCATTTTCAATTGCCTCCCGTTGTTAAAAGTGTAAAAGCTAAACAAGGTGGTTTAGATAAAACCATGTTGGATAGTTGTATTAAACATGATGAAATTTCAAGCCTTTTAACGAGGCAGTACCGAATGCATCAGCACATTATGCAGTTTAGTAATAACTATTTTTATCATAACGAATTGGAAGCTGATGCTACCGTAAAAGACACGTTACTGTCTTTAAATGAAGATATGTATATGCTGCATATACCTGTAGAATTAGTTGACACCGCTGGTTGTAGTTTTGATGAATTTCAAAATCCGGAAAGTTTAAGTTTATCAAATAAAGGAGAAGCCGATTTATTATTTAAACATTTAGAGTTGTTATTGCAACAATATAACTTTGCGGGTGAGACTCAAAAAATTGATGTGGGAATTATTTCTCCTTATAAAGAACAAATTGAACTGCTAAAAGAAAAACTAATTGATTTTGATTATTCTGCTTATCCAATAAATGAATTGGAGGTAAAAACCATTGATGGCTTTCAGGGCGAAGAATGTGATGTGATTTATATTTCTTTAGTACGAAGTAATACTGATTCTGAAATTGGATTTTTATCTGATATTCGACGTATGAATGTAGCTTTAACGCGTGCCAAGAAAAAGTTGGTAGTTATTATGGATACTGCCACTATTGGTAATCATCCATTTTATAAATCATTTATTGAATATTGCGAAGCAAATAATTTTTATAAATCTGCGTGGGAATATAGTTACAAAGCGTAACATTTTTGTCACATCGAGTACGGCAAAAGTTCAGTGAACTTTCGATTGAGGTTAAGCTTAGAGAGATGTTATAGATGATCTCGACAACTCTCGAACTGACATGCTACTGAATATTAACTAATGCTGGTATCCGAAATTTTTTAAATTAGAATCGTTACTTCTCCAATCTTTAGCAACCTTAACAAACAATTCTAAAAATATTTTCTTTCCAAAAAAAGTTTCTGCATCTATTCGGGCTCTAGTACCAACCTTTTTTAAGGCTTCACCTTTATGACCAATAATAATGCCTTTTTGGCTATCACGTTCTACAATAATATCTGCTTGTATTTTTAAAATAGATTCCTCGTCTTTAAAAGAGTTTACAACTACTTCTACACTATAAGGAATTTCTTTCTTGTATTGTAATAATATTTTTTCACGAATAATTTCCGAAACGAAAAATTTCTCAGGCTTGTCAGTTAATGTATCCTTATCATAAAATGCTTCTCCAACTGGCAACAATTGAGTTATACGATACATAACGGTTTCCAAATTAAACTTTTTTAAAGCCGAAATAGGAATAATTTCTGCATTTGGCAATCTCTCTTTCCACTCGGCCATTTTAGTATCTAAAACTTCCTTGGTTGCCATATCTATTTTATTCAATAATAATAAAACAGGTGTGCTTGTTTTATTTAATTTCTCTAAATATTTTTCGTCTAAAACAATATCTTCATAAATATCCACTATTAATAAAAAAACATCAGCATCACTAAAAGCAGATACAACAAATTCCATCATTTTTTCCTGCAATTTGTAGTTAGGTTTTAAAATACCAGGTGTATCAGAAAATACAATCTGGTAATCATCGCCACTTACAATACCCATAATTCGATGACGGGTAGTTTGTGCTTTAGAAGTAATGATACTTAGTTTTTCGCCAACTAATACGTTTAATAGAGTCGATTTCCCTACATTTGGACAACCAACGATGCTTACAAAGCCTGATTTATGTGGATTTTGTGACAAATTATAACTGTTTTTATAAAAACGAAAAAGCCTCAGTAATACCGAGGCTTTTTCAATGTAGCGGGAGAGTGATTCGAACACCCGACCTTTGGGTTATGAGCCCAACGAGCTACCCCTGCTCTATCCCGCAATATGTTTAACTTAAAGAACTTTTTTAACTAAAAAATAAAATTAATTATTTTAGGCTGCAAAGATAAGCTTTATTTCTATATACACAAATAAAATTTAGCATTTTATAAAATGATACATAAATCAATAGGATTCGATGCGCATTCAGTTGAATCCGAAAAAATTATATTTTACTGAACTGTTTTTTTTATCAGACTAGATTGTGTTGCTATAAGCAAATAAATTATTACTAATAAAGTGATGCATGCTGTAATTATAAACGATGTGGCAGAATTAAATTGATACCAAAGGAAACCTGTAAGAGAACTTGCTAGTAAAGTACAAATACTTTGTAATCCTGAAAAAGTTCCAATGGCAGTTGCAGTATCTTTTTTGTCTGTAATATTTGAAATCCATGCTTTTGAAATTCCCTCAGTTGCCGCTGCATAAATGCCATAAAGTAAAAACAAACCAAAAAAGAAATAAAGATTTGTATTAAATGCCATTCCAAAATATACGATTGTGAATAATATAAGTCCGATGATCAAAATTGTTTTTAATCCAATTTTATCAGCAATAATGCCCATTGGAAAAGCAAACAGAGCATAAATTAAGTTGTAAAATATATAAATGCCTATCACCATGGGATCATCTAACCCTGCCTCTTTTGCTTTTAGTAATAAAAAAACATCCGAACTATTGAACAATGCAAAAGCCAAAAGACCAATAACTACTTTACGGTATTTTGGCGGACTAGTTTTCCAATAATTTAAAAACGAAAAAAATGGTGTAGATACTTTTTCCGACTTTACTGTTAAATTTTTTTCTTTTAAATAAAACGAAGCAATTACCGAAAGCACTCCGGGGATAAATGCAATTAAAAAAAGTGTTTTATAATCATTCGGATAAAGATATAAGTATCCTAACGCTAATATAGGACCTAAAAATGCACCAAAAGTATCCATGGAACGATGAAACCCAAATACCTTACCTTTTGTTTCTTTAGTTGATTCGTCGGATAGTAAAGCATCACGTGCTCCTGATCTAACTCCCTTTCCTATACGGTCAATTGTTCTTGAAAAAAATATCCAAAGCGGATAAATAAAAATTGCCATCATTGGTTTTGATAATGCGCTTAGTGCATATCCAAATTGAATAAACGGTACTCGTTTTCCTGATAAGTCTGAAAGTTTACCAAAATAGCCCTTACTCAGTCCTGCTGTTGCTTCAGCAATACCTTCTAATATTCCAATAAGCAAAATTGAAAAGCCAATTTGTTTTAAATATATAGGCATAATTGGATAGAGCATTTCACTTGCCAAATCTGTTAGCAAACTAATTATAGATAGAATCCAAATGGTAGGTGTAATATATTTCAAAACCTAAATTTAACGTTGATTATTTGCATTTAAACACTTAAATATAATAGGTTTGATCTTATCAACAAAGTTTAAAATGCAATAGTTTAGTATAGTTTATTATTTATAAAATAATAAACTATACTTTGTTGCTATATTTTTTAAAAAAAATTAAACCACTAATATTTTATGGCCCAATCTATTATAGCTGATTTAGCAGAAGGTTTTGAATTAGATTCTTTTACTTTAAATTCAATAAGCTGCGCTTCCTGTAATTTTAAATATTGGTATTCAATGATTAATAAATTTCGTAAAACGGTAGTTTTTTATTTTCTTAACACCTATTTTTAAATATTATCTTTATATTTAAATAAATAGTTCGCGAATATTATAAAATGAAAAAATACTTTTTTACAGTAATATCTATCGTATTC